>JAFOMO010000123.1 GCA_017418905.1 Clostridia bacterium
CTTGAAGACTACGAGGTTGATAGGCTGCGTGTGTAAGTACGGTGACGTATTAAGCTTGGCAGTACTAATAGGTCGAAAGCTTGACCATTTTGGTCATCGAATGTTCATTTGTTTATTATGCTTTGTTCAGTTTTGAGGGTGCTTATCTGAGGAGGCTTTTTGTCTCCTCATTTTTTTTATTTTGTTTTATGGAGCCGTTATGAAAAAGCTAATTAAATCACCTTTACTTATAGTTCCTTTTGTAATTTGTCTGGCAATTGTCGTTTTTACCATCTTAAACGTGGTTTTCAGTCCTTATTGGGACAGCGTTTATGCGCCTACCGGTTATCTTTCTTTGACATCTTTGAGAACTGCCGAATCTGCTGATACTGTTTATACAAATAAACAGGCTTGTGAAGATGTTGATTATCTATTGAAGTACCTCAAAAGAGTACACCCAAAATATATAGACGGATTACCCGATGATATTATTCAGTTGAGTACCACAAAGAAAAACAGCTTCGGTGATGAAGTATCTTCATATGAGATATGGCGTGCGTGTGCCGAAATTCTTCATTTAGTCGGTGACTCTCAGACCTTTGCTGTTGCCTCGTTTAAATGCGATTATCTTGTCGATTACATAAAAAAAATGGCTGCCGGTTATAAAGTTGTTTCGGTCAACGGTAAATCTGTTGCTGATTTATTGCAGGAAAACAGTTATCTTTATTCATACGATAATGAAACAATGGCTGATAAATGTCTTTTATCTTCTTTTCAAACCTTGCAGGGCTTTAAATTCCTTAAAATTGATACTTCCGAGATAACAATTGTCTATACCGATAAAGCCGGTTTTTCTGAGAAGCAGGTTTATACCGCTGATGATTTTTATGATTATGATACCGCTGTTGCTATGATAGGAAACAATGATGATACTCAGTATTCTTCTTCATTTGATGACAAGAATAATCTGGCAGTTATCACCTTTAAAAGCTGCGATTTTGACAGCGAGTATAAAAAGTTTTTGTATGATTTCTTTAATGAAGTCTTTGAACGAAATATAAGGAACATTGCGATTGATCTTCGTGATGTATCAAGCGGTTCTTCGCAGACTGCCGAGGAGTTTATATTTTATCTGAATCAGGAAAAAATGAAAATACCCGGCGGCGTTATGCGTTTAGGCCCGTATATGATGAAGTGGAAAAGTGATACTCAGCTGATAAATCATTATGATGATGCTTTGTTTGACGGTAATGTTTATGTATTAACTTCAAATTCTACTTTTGGTTCGGGTACTATGTTTGCAGAGATGATTCAAGATAATGGTTTTGGTAAGATAATCGGTGAACAATGTTCAGATTTCCCCGATACCTATGGAGAGGTAGTTGTTTTTCAGACTCCAAATTCCGTATTATCCTTTCAAGTTTCTTCAAAGCATTTTTATCGTATAGATGAAAGTAAAAGCAATTTGCCCATTGAACCGGACTATGTGTGTACCGCAGATCAGGCTGAAAAGGTATTGTTAAGCATTTTAAATAGTAATATTTTGTATTAAAATATTAGTCGTATGATACTTGTTGTATTATGTATCATACGGCTATATTGTTTATTTAGCTATATTGTGTTGTATTATTATGTGCAATCATACAAAAATTAAAAACAGTGTTAAAAACATATTGACTTATTGCATAAAAAGGAGTATTATTAACTTGAAGGAGTATCTATCACTTATTTCTGCTGTACGGTATTATATACCGTAAATATTGATGAAAAGGGGAATTGGTATGAAAAGAATCAGAAAATTCAGTACTGATTTTATCAGTATTCTTGTGATATTTGCTATGCTGTTTTGTGTATTTCCACTGAGTGCCAATGCCTCGGACATAAAAGGCGACATTAATCATAATGGTGTACTCGATTCCCGTGACGCTCTTCTTATTCAAAGGTGCTGTATTGGTTTGATTAAGCTTACCGATGAGGAGAAACAGCAGGCTGATTATAACAGCGACTCTAAGATCTCTTCAAAAGACGTATTGGCAGTACTCAGATGTGTAATAGGTCTTGAGAAACCTGTTGATAAAGACGGAGAGGATTCGGATGATGAGATCATCAACGAGGTAATGAATCTCGTTAACGACGAGCGTAAAAGCTGTGGACTTAAACCTCTTACGATAGACGAGGAATTGTGCAAGGTTGCTCAGGTGAGATCTGAAGAGATAGTTGAGAACTTTTCACACACACGTCTCGACGGTTCGAGGTGGGTAACAGTTCTTGAACAGGCAAATATCTATTATCATTCTGCCGGTGAAAATATTGCCGCAGGCTTCAGAACAGCCGAAGAGGTATTTGAGAGCTGGATGCAGTCAGAAGAACACAGACAGAATATCCTTTCGTGTGAGTATTGCAGGCAAGGTGTTGCTCTTACATTTGCAGAAGGTACGGAGTATGAGTATTACTGGGCTCAGATCTTTACTGATGACGACGATCATCATGTATATGATACAGACAGCGAATCTGATGAAGATTATGCAGAGGCAGTTACAAAGTATGTAAATATCGAACGTGAAAAAGCCGGACTTCAGCCTGTTGAGCTTGATGAAGAGCTTTGCAAGGCTGCCGAGATCAGAGCTGCCGAGATCGTTGCCTCGTTTTCACATGAAAGACCTAACGGTAATGCTTGGTACACAGTACTTCGTGAAGCAGATATACCTTATCGCTTTGCAGGTGAAAACATTGCAGGTGGTTTCATTACAGCCGACAGAGTAGTTGCCGCCTGGATGGAATCTGAGGGTCACAGAGAGAATATCTTGTGTGACAAGTATACAAAAATGGGTGTAGGACTTTGTCACATTGAAGGTACGGTATTCATATATTATTGGGATCAGATATTCACCGACGGCGGAACAAATCCTGAAGATGACGGCAATAACGATATGGGCGAAAATGATAACGTTTTTGCAAACGAGGTTGTAAAGCTTGTTAATGAAGAACGAGAGAAAGCAGGACTTCCCGCTTTGGAGTATGACGCAAATCTTACTCGTGCGGCTCAAAGACGTTCCGAAGAGCTTGTTCAGTCTTTCGGTCATACCAGACCTGATGGGCAGTCGTGGTTTACTATTCTTGATGAAGAAAACATCTCTTACAGCAGTGCAAGTGAAAATGTAGCGGCAGCATTCAAGAACCCTGAAAAGGTAGTTAATGCCTGGATGAACTCAGACGGACACAGAAAGGCAATACTCAGCCCCGATTATAAAAAGATTGGTGTTGGTTATACCTTTGAGGAGAACTCCGAAAGCAAACATTATTGGGATCAATTGTTTACCGATTAAGATTTACTTGAACTCTTATGCACCGGCGTTAAGTCGGTGTCAGGGTTTTTGAACAAGTAAATAAATTATTAATAATAAGGGGACGCGATCACGCAAAGCGTCCCCTCTTTCAACGCAGTCCTACGGACTGTGTTGAAATTCACCCCTTGCAAAGGGCTGGAGTGTGCCTCCGGCGGCTAAGGGGCGCTGCCCCTTAGAACTCCGCAAACTTTTTTGAAAAAAAGTTTGACAAAAAACTTTTATTATTCATAATTTCTTTACTCATTCAACAACCGTTAAGTCGGTGCATTTTTTTCTTGACTAAATGTGAAAAAGTATGTAATATATATTATGAAATAAAAATATGAGGTGTATAATTATGCAGAAGATAGGCAGAAATGATCCGTGTTGGTGCGGAAGCGGAAAAAAATACAAGAAATGTCACTGCGATATTGACGAAATAATAGACGAACATAAAAATCTGGGCGAAATAGTACCGCCAAGAGAAATAATAAAGAATAAAGAGCAGATACAAGGCATAAAGGAAAGCGGAAAGATCAATACTGCCGTACTCGATTATGTAGCGTCAAAAATCAAGGCAGGCTGTACCACAGAAGATATTGACAGGTGGGTTTATGAAGAAACTACAAGACTCGGAGCTGTACCTGCACCTCTCAATTATGAAGGATACCCGAAAAGCGTTTGTACATCAATTGATGATGTTGTATGTCACGGAATACCGTCTGAGGACGTTGTACTTAAAGACGGCGATATTATCAATGTAGATATTTCTACGATATACAATAAGTATTTTTCCGATGCGTCAAGAATGTTCTGTATCGGTGAGGTGAGCGAAGAAAAGAAAAAGCTTGTAGAGATCACTCGTCAAGCGGTATATCTCGGACTGGAGCAGGTCAAGCCGTGGGGACATCTGGGCGATATTGCACAGGTAATAAACGATCTTGCAAAGGCTAACGGATATAGTGTTGTTCGGGAGATAGGCGGTCACGGCATAGGACTGGAATTTCACGAAGACCCCTGGGTAAGCTATGTTACAGCAAAGGGCACCGATATGCTGTTAGTACCGGGAATGTGCTTTACAATTGAGCCTATGATAAATATGGGTACTCATAAGGTCAACCGAAACGAAGAGGACGGCTGGACGATAACAACGGCAGACGGCAAACCCTCTGCACAGTGGGAAATACAGGTTTTGGTTACAGAGAACGGGTACGAAATTATCTCACACTAAACCCTACAGTTGAAAATGGAAAGTTGAAAGTGGAAAGTTGAAAGTGGAATTATTAAAAGCATAAAGTTAAATGAGTATATAAAAGTATTCAATATTTTGATATTCCCTAAGAACAATTTTTTTAAATTAACTATTGATAAAAACATAGGAATTAATCCATTTTTCTCAATAGTTAACGATGTTTTTAATAATTAACTATTGATAAAAGTATTGGAATTAAGCCATTTTTCTCAATAGTAAAGTATAAGATCATTGTTAAGGGAAAATTTATCAATTGTAAAAATTCAGAATTTGATATATTAATCCTTTTACTTATAAAAAAAATTACTGCCTATGCTTTACATGAGCAGTTTTTTTCAATCGGTGTATACGATACAATATTGATCGAATAAACTGTGAGCATACAAATTAAGAATTTTGTTCTCATGATATGAAGTGATCAAATTAACGATATAACTAAAATAAACGGCGAAAAATTGTATATTTTAAAATAGTTTACAAATTACTTCTTTACATTTACAGGGCTTTGTGATATACTATAATTTGATAATTTGAAGGAGATTTGTCCGAATTATCGGATATATCCCTTAATATTATGATTCATTAAGCTTGATTTATTATAAATTACGCTTTTAAGGAGGATATAACTAATGTCAAGAAAAATGAAAACCATGGACGGTAACAACGCTGCGGCTCACGTTTCTTATGCGTTCACAGATGTTGCTGCTATCTACCCGATCACACCGTCTTCCGTAATGGCTGACGAAACCGATAAATATTCGGCAGGCGGAAGAAAGAACCTTTTCGGCAGAGAAGTTCAGGTAACTGAAATGCAGTCCGAGGGCGGTGCTGCCGGTGCAGTTCACGGCTCATTGTCAGCAGGTGCACTCACAACCACCTACACAGCTTCACAGGGCTTGCTCCTCATGATTCCGAATATGTATAAGATCGCAGGCGAGCTTTTGCCGAGCGTTATTCATGTTTCTGCTCGTGCTCTTACAAGCCATGCACTTTCAATTTTCGGTGATCATTCCGATATTTATGCTTGCCGTCAGACAGGCTATGCAATGCTTTGCTCAAACAACCCGCAGGAAATTATGGATCTTGCCGCTGTTGCTCACCTTTCTGCAATCAAGGGCAGAGTACCGTTCTTACATTTCTTTGACGGTTTCCGTACATCTCACGAGATCCAGAAGATCGAAACATGGGATTATAAAGACCTTGGCGAAATGCTCGACTGGGACGCAGTTGACGAGTTCCGCCGCCGTTCTCTGAACCCTGAGCACCCTGTAATCAGAGGTACAGCTCAGAATGACGACATCTTCTTCCAGGCAAGAGAAGCTTGTAACAAGTATTATGACGCAGTTCCTGAGATCGTTATCAACTACATGAACGAAGTTAATAAGAGAGTAGGTACAAACTACAAGCCTTTCAACTATTACGGTGCTCCCGACGCAGACAGAGTTATTGTTGCTATGGGTTCTGTTTGCGACTGCGCAGAAGAAGTTGTTGATTACCTCAACGCAGCAGGCGAAAAGGTCGGCTTGCTCAAGGTAAGACTTTACAGACCCTTCGTTGCAGATTATCTCCTCAGCGAATTGCCCGAAACAGTTAAGTCTATCTCTGTTCTTGACAGAACAAAAGAGCCCGGTTCTATCGGCGAGCCTCTCTATCTTGATGTTCTGGCTGCTATCAATGGTTCTTCCTTCACAGGTGTGAATGTATATACAGGTCGTTACGGTCTTGGTTCAAAGGATACAACACCGGGCGATATTGTTGCAGTATACAACAATATGAAGAGCGAAACTCCGAAGAGACGTTTCACTATCGGTATTGTTGACGACGTTACAAATCTTTCACTTGAAATTACAGATAACCCGGATACTACTCCGGCAGGCACACATTCCTGTAAGTTCTGGGGTCTCGGCGCAGACGGTACAGTTGGCGCTAACAAGAACTCTATCAAGATCATCGGTGACCATACAGATATGTATGCTCAGGGTTACTTCGCTTATGACTCTAAGAAGTCCGGCGGTCTTACAGTTTCTCACCTGCGTTTCGGCAGCAAGCCGATCAAGTCAACATACTACATCAGTAAGGCTGACTTTGTTGCTTGTCATAACCCCTCTTATGTTGATAAATACGATATAGTTGACGATCTTAAAGACGGCGGTTCGTTCCTGCTCAACTGCCCGTGGAGCGGCGAAGAGCTTGAAGCAAGACTTCCCGGCAAGATGAAGAAGCTTATCGCAGAGAAGCACATTAATTTCTATACAATTGATGGTATCGCTATCGGTAAAGAGATCGGTCTCGGCGGACGTATCAATACTATACTTCAGTCTGCATTCTTCAAGATCGCAGATATTATCCCTGCCGAAGAAGCTAAGCAGTATATGAAGGACGCAGCTACAAAGTCATACTCCAAGAAGGGTCAGGCTATTGTAGATATGAACCACAACGCTATTGAGCGTGGTATGACAGACCTCAAGAAGATCGACGTTCCTGCTTCCTGGGCAGACTGTGTTGACGATTCTAAGGCTGTTGTTGCAACAGGTGACAGAGAAGACGTTGTTAAGTATGTAAACAACATTCTTAATCCTGTTAACGCATATAAGGGTAATAAGCTTCCTGTTTCTACATTCCTCGACCACGTTGACGGTACAGCACCTCAGGGTTCTGCCGCTTACGAGAAGAGAGGCATTGCAGTAGATGTTCCAGAGTGGAATCCGGAAACTTGTATCCAGTGTTCATTCTGTTCTTATGTATGTCCTCACGCTGTAATTCGTCCTGTTGCTATGACAGAAGAAGAATTTGCAAAAGCTCCCGAGGGTACAAAGGCAGCAGATATGACAGGTATGCCCGGTTATAAGTTCGTTATGACAGTATCTGCTCTCGACTGTACAGGCTGCGGCTCCTGCGCACAGGTATGTCCGGGCAAGAAGGGCGAGAAGGCTCTTGTTATGAAGTCTATCGACTCTCAGAGAAAAGAGCAGAAGGTATTCGATTATGCTATTACACTTGACGAGAAGCCCGAGGTTCTCGCTAAGTTCAAGGAAACTACTGTTAAGGGCAGCCAGTTCAAGCAGCCGCTGCTTGAGTTCTCCGGCGCATGCGCAGGCTGCGGTGAAACACCTTATGCTAAGCTTGCTACTCAGCTCTTCGGTGACAGAATGTTTATTGCTAACGCAACAGGCTGTTCTTCAATTTGGGGCGGTTCTGCACCTGCAACACCTTACACAGTAAACAAGAAGGGCTTTGGTCCTGCATGGCATAACTCCTTGTTTGAGGATAACGCAGAGTTCGGTTACGGTATGGCTCTCGGTCAGAATGCTATCAGATCAAGACTTGCCGAGAACGTAAAGAAGATCATGGAGACAGTAGAGAAGGACGAGATCAAAGAGGCTTGCAAGAATTATCTCGATACTTTGACAGACTCCGCAGCAAGCAGAAAGGCTACAGACGCACTTATCCCTGTGCTTGAGAAGGTTGCACAGTGTGACTGTGAGGCTGCTGCTATTGCACAGGCTACTTTGAAGGATAAAGATGAGCTTGCTAAGAAGTCTATGTGGATCCTCGGCGGCGACGGCTGGGCATATGACATCGGCTTCGGCGGTCTTGACCACGTTATCGCTTCCGGCGAGAATGTAAACATTTTGGTATTTGATACTGAGGTTTACTCCAACACAGGCGGACAGGCTTCTAAGGCTACTCCTGTTGGTTCTGTTGCACAGTTTGCCGCAGCAGGTAAGGCTCAGAAGAAGAAGGATCTCGCTGCTATTGCTATGTCTTACGGTTATGTATATGTTGCTCAGGTTGCAATGGGCGCTAACTACAACCAGTGTATCAAAGCATTTACTGAGGCTGAAAGCTACAACGGCCCTTCTATCATAATCTGCTATGCTCCTTGTATCAACCACGGTATCAAGGGCGGTATGGGTATCTCGATGATAGAAGAGAAGAAAGCAGTTGAAGCAGGCTACTGGCATATGTTCCGTTTCGATCCTCGTCTTGCAGACGAAGGAAAGAATCCGTTCACACTCGACAGCAAGGCTCCTACTGCTTCTTACCGTGACTTTATCATGGGTGAGGTTCGTTACAACGCTCTTACTCGTGCATTCCCCGAGAGAGCAGAGAAGCTCTTTGAGAAGGCAGAGAAGTTTGCCGAGCAGAAGTATGAACACCTCGAAAAGCTTTCAAAGCTTGACTAATTGAATTTTTACTAACGGTACTATATAAGGAATCGTTCCCCTCTCGCTGTATGTCTTGCAGTGAGGGGGGCTTTGTTTTGAGTGTGGAGTTTGGAGTTAAAAGTTGAAAGTTGAAAGTGGAAAGTGGAATTAGGCGAGAAATACGAAGTTTTGAAATTAGTGCTGAGTTTAATGTTTTTTACGTATAAAAAAAGACTGTATATCAAGCCATTTGCCGATATACAGTCTTTTTTGTAAATGTTAATAACTGCACATTCAGACTGTGCAAAAAGTAGTGTTCTTCTATGTCAAGCCTTACTGCGCCGCCGTGTCACGGCGGGGTGACTTTTGTTCAAAATCGTACTTAGGGGCATTTTCTGCCAAAATGCCCCTCTTTCAAAAACAGTCATTTAGACTGTTTTTGAAATTCACCCCTAAAAGGGCTGGAGCGTGCCTCCGGCGGGCGGGGCTCTGCCCCTGCACCCCGCAAGCCTTTTGAAAAAGGCTTGACCGAAAACTTATTTGTTGGTTTTTGCACGGTCTGCATTGTACATTGCACACTGCACATTGAAAATGAGATCAGTCTTTCTTCTATATGCTGATCTTCTTCGGTGCAGGCTCTGCGTTTACAGGTGTTGCAGCAAAGGAGCTTGTTGTCTGTGTAGGTACTCCAAAGCCGAAACCGTCGCCGCTTGCAGGCATAGCTGTTGTTGTGGTGTTGGCGAAACCAAAATCAGCCGGAGCTGTCGGAGCAGGTGCTGCCGGTGTGGGCATAACAGGCGTTTCAAAAGTACCGTTTGTGTTTGTAACAGTGCTGCCGAGCGGCGGAAGGTTAAGCTCAGGGAGCTTTGTGCCGCACTTGTTGCAGAAGGTCATACCGGGGTTAAATTCAGCACCGCAGCCGGGGCAGGTAAACGGTGCAGGCGCTCCTGCAGCCTGAGTGTTTTCAACAACAGGCATTTTGTTACCGCAAACGCTGCAGAACATTGAACCTGTGGGAACCTCGTTGCCGCACTGGGGGCAAGCTCTGAAGCCCTTAGCAGAACGGAGCTGCTCCTGATAGCTCTTTATTCTTGCCATAGCGTCTTTGATATTCATAATAAGCTCTTTGTACTCTGCGTTTTCGTTGTCTTTGTTTGCCTCAAAGTAGTTCTTGCCGAGCTGCTCATAGAAAGCGTTGATCTGTCTTTCTTCATCTGAAATTCTCGAATTGAGCTTTGTTGTTTCTGCAAAAAGCGATGTCTGAGTAGAAACAGTCTGTCCGAGCGAATTGAGCTTAGTTGTTACATTGGTAGTAACATTGTTAAAGCGATCAAAAAATCCCATAATAATTCCTCTTTTCTTAATAAATTCTATTTGACACAAATCATATTCACATACAAGCGAATGATCGTACATCAATATTTATACTTAATATTTTATCATATAATAAGTGTATTTTCAATAGTTTAAGTATCTTTTGGATTAAATAATCATTAATTATATATTAAAATTATCCTTTTCTTCCCATTGAGAATACCTTGTGATAGCTGTTCATATCGGTGAATTTTTCGTAATACAGTTCATTTGTGGAAACGGTAATATCAAATCTTTTGCAATTGAGCTTGTTTACGATACGGCAAAGCTTTTCGCTGTTTTCTGCCGAAAAGCCCTCGTGACGGAAATATGCCAGCGTAATATGAGGTGTGAGCGGATAAGGCGAAGTTTTCACGCAGTCGGCAATACCGTAAAGACCGATAAGCTTTTCGTAGTCGTTCTTAGTTTTCGGTTTGAGAGCGAGTACAAGCGATACTCCTGCCATATTTATAATGTAGTTTGTCTCAAAGGTTATTTCGCAGTTGGGAATACGTCCCGAATTTACATATTTGAGAAGTATGATTTCGTTGCGGAACATATCTTCTCCGATATTCGCAATTTCTGTGCTGTTGCTCAGATCGTGAAGTGTGATATGAAAGGTGTTGCCCTTCAAGCGTTCTCCGAAACATTCGGGTACTTCTTTATACAATGTATCGTTAATACTTTCTATGCGTGATTTATCGTTGTTCGACAGATCAAACACGGTAGTGTCACCAAAGAACGGGCGAAACTTGTTAAAAAAATCAACTTTTTGTTTTAAAGAATTGTTTACGGTAAAGCGTTCATTCGGCAGTGTCATTACAGGCTTTTCAAAAGAATTGATTCTTGCTAAAAAGTTTTCATAGCTTTCCATTTGATCACTCCTTATTCTATTGAGTTGAAAGGCGAGACGGCAGTTGACCCGATATTCTCACCAGATCTTCATCAAGTACGACGTTGTATAGATGAGGGTCAAGCACAAAGCGTGAACAGCCTTCTGCATTTTTGAGTATTTTTAAACATTCGGTATAGGGCATATTGACGAGAGACGCACCTTTAAGGTTTTCGGGGCGCACGTTTTCCTGTCGGGAATAAATCGGAATATATAAATTGCCGTCTGTTGCCTTGTATATCTGAGGTGTTATCTTTAACGACTGCTTGACCGGAAACATTATCGGATTATCGCCTTTTCCGCCTACCTCGGTCATAGTCGGGTCGGCAGATATTGTTGACGGTACAAATACGTTTGAGTCACGCAGACACGATAAAAGAGAAAACATATTTTCTTTTGTTCTGTTGTGTAAAAATCTGATTACCAAGCCGCATAATACATCGCCGTTTTTCAGCATTTCGGGTGTTACCTTGAATTTTTTTGATGTACTCTGCGTATTTGGTGAATTTGGCTTTTTTTTGCTTTGCTTTTTGGAACTCATATTATAAAATTCTCCGTAATTCTTATTTCCTTCATTATAAATAAAATTTTAGTTTGTGTCAATGAAAAAAGTATTAATTGTGTAAAAATTGTAATATATTTTTTACTCTGTTATTTGTTATTGCGTTTTTTTTTACTTTGTGGTAAAATTTCTAATATATGATCGTTCGAGAGGAAATGTATAAAATGAAAAAACAATTTTTGGAGATAGGACAAATTGTCAATACTCACGGGCTTAAAGGTGAAGTCAAAGTTATGCCCTGGTGCGACAGCCCCGAATTTTTGTGTGCTTTCAAAAAGCTTTACCTAAAAAACGGAGATACCGTTGACGTTACAAATGCTCGTGTACAGAAAAATATGGTCATACTGAAAATAAAAGGTGTAAACTCTATCGAACAAGCGGACGTTATGCGGAATACTATATTGTATATGAACCGCAGTGACATTGAGCTTGACGAAGATGTTTTCTTCTGGCAGGATATTCTGAATTGTACCGTTATAGACGCAGATACGGGCAAAGAGTACGGAAAGATCACCGATATATTAGAAACAGGCGCAAATGATGTTTATCAGATCACCGATAAGGACGGAAAAAACTACCTTATACCTGTTATTGATGATGTTGTTGTCTCTACCGATATTGACAGCGAGATCGTTACCATTCGTCCGCTGAAGGGGATATTTGATGATGAGGATTGATATTATTACGCTTTTCCCCGAAATGTGCAGTGCCGTATTAAATGAAAGCATTATCGGCAGAGCGCAGAAAAGCGGCGCAATTGAGATAAACTGTCATCAGCTCAGAGATTTTGCCTTCAATAAACACCGCAGAGTAGACGACGCACCATACGGCGGCGGTATGGGTATGCTTATGTTGGCAGAGCCTATTGCCTTGTGCTTTGATGATATTTGCAGGCAGACAGGCAAACGTCCTCGCTTTATATATATGTCGCCGCAGGGAAAGACGCTTACTCAGAATAAAATAAAAGAGCTTGCGGAGTATGATAATATTTGTCTGCTGTGCGGTCATTATGAGGGCGTTGATGAACGTCTTTTAGAGGAGTATATAGACGAGGAAATATCTATCGGAGATTATGTATTGACCGGCGGAGAGCTGCCTGCTTTGGTGCTTGCAGACGCACTGGCAAGAATGGTGCCCGGTGTGTTGTCTGATGACGAATGCTTTGAACAGGAAAGCCACTTTAACGGACTTCTTGAATATCCGCAGTACACAAGACCTAACGTGTGGAGAGGAAAAGAAGTGCCCGAGGTACTTTTATCCGGTCATCATAAGAATATCGAACAGTTCAGACGAGAACAGTCTGTAATAAGAACTGCAAAAAAACGTCCCGATATGATAGAAAATGCACCTCTTAGCCGTGAAGAACGCACTCAGGCGGAAAGGATCATCAGCGAAAATAAGTCTTGATCGTTTCAAATTAATTCTATTATTCCCAAACGGAAGGTAGATGTATTCACTGAGTACAAAATATTAAAAATAGTTTATAGAAAATGCACAAAGAAGAAGATTTTACTTACATTCCAAATGTCAATCAATCCAAAGTTGAAAATAACTGTTGACGAGTGGTTTTGATGTGATATAATATATATAATAGGTTCATTGAAGTAACATACTTTAATTTATAGGAGAGAGGGTCAATTAAAATGTGTGTTAAGGAAGTATTGGTTCAGAATCAGGTAGGTTTACATGCACGTCCGGCAACATTCTTTATTCAGAAGGCCAACGAGTTCAAATCTACTATCTGGGTAGAAAAGGAAGAAAGACGTGTTAATGCAAAGAGCCTTCTTGGTGTTTTGTCACTTGGTATTATCGGCGGTACAACTATCAAGATCATTGCCGATGGTTCGGACGAAGAAAAGGCTGTTGACAGCTTGGTAGAACTTGTTAATTCAGGCTTTGCTCAGTAATCTAATGCAAACATAAGCACCGACTGCTTGTCGGTGCATTTTTATTATATTTTATCGAAAGTCGGTTTTTATTATGAACCCCAAAATGAAAGAACTCAGAGAAAAGGCAATGAAGCTGCCTCTTGAACCCGGTGTGTATCTTATGCACAATGCCAAAAACGAGATAATATATATCGGCAAAGCTAAGAAGCTGAAAAACAGAGTAAGTCAATATTTCGGCTCGCAGAATAATCACAACGAAAAAACAAAAAGAATGGTATTTAATGTGGATTATTTTGAGTACGTCATAACAGACAGCGAATTTGAAGCATTGGTACTCGAAGCAAGCCTTATAAAACAGTATAAGCCTAAGTATAATATTCTGCTGAAGGACGATAAGGGTTACAGCTACATCAAAATTTCGAATGAGAGGTACCCTCGTATTACCGAAGAAAAAAAGCCCGATGACAGCGGAGAGTTTATTGGTCCTTATAAAAGCTCATACTATGTAAAGACCGCAGTAGATCAGGCAGTAAAAATATTCAAGCTTCCTACCTGCACCAGAAAATTCCCCGAAGATTTCGGCAAAGGCAGACCGTGTCTGAATTTTCATATAAAGCAGTGCTGCGGTTTGTGCAGAGGTAAAATATCACAAGAGGAGTACGGCGAGATCATAAGCGAGGCAACAGCCTTTTTAAAGCAGGGCGGTACCCTTTCGGTAAAAGAGCTTGAACAGGAAATGCTTGAAGCGTCAGAGAATCTTGAGTTTGAACGTGCGGCGAGAATACGTGACAGAATCGCCGCAGTCAAGCGTATGAGCGACAAACAAAAGGTGGTTGCGGCAGAGGTCAAAGAGCAGGACGTAATAGCTTTGTTCTCAGATGGTAATGACGGCTGTTTTCAGGTGTTTCGCTTTACGAACGGTACTCTTTTCGACAGAGAAACATTTACCATTAAAGAACTCGGAGATGAAGACGCCGCCTTTTCGGAATTTGTTTTGCAGTATTATACGATAAGAAACAGGATACCGCAGAATATTACCATAGACAGAGAGCTTGAAGACAAGGAAAGCCTGGAGAGATGGCTCACCGAAAAATCGGGCAGGCGTGTATATATGTTCGCTCCGCAAAAGGGAGAGAGAAAACATCTCGTTACAATGTGTAAAAATAATGCAGCCGAGGTTCTGGCTCAGAGCAAGAACAGTCAAGGACGGTATTACTCCGCCCTCAAAGAGCTGGGGGAGCTTCTTGGTATGAAGAAGGTGCCTTCATACATCGAATCATACGATATATCAAACCTGGCAGGAACAGAGAATGTTGCAGGTATGATAGTATTTGAAAACGGCAGACCGCTGAAATCTGCTTACCGAAAATTCAAAATAAAATCCTTTGAGGGACAGGATGATTTCGCCTCAATGAACGAGGTGCTCACACGCCGCTTTGAAGAATACCGCAAATTAAAAGATACAAACGAGGGGTTTGGCAGACTTCCCGATCTCATTTTGCTTGACGGCGGCAAGGGGCAGATCTCGGCTGTTCGTCCCGTGCTTGAAAGCATGGGTATAGATGTACCTTTGTTCGGTATGGTAAAGGACGATAAGCACAAAACAAGAGCTATAACAGACGGTACGGGCGAAATAGAGCTTAAATCGTTCAGAAGCAGTTATACCTTAGTGTCTGATATACAAGAGGAAGTACACCGCTTTGCGATAGGCTATCATCATCAGAGAAGAAGCAGGAACGCCTTCAAAAGCTCGCTTACCGATATTGAGGGAATAGGGCAGACAAGAGCGAAAAATCTGCTCAAATATTTCGGCACGATAAAAAATATAAGAGAGGCTGAACTTGTGGAGCTTGAAAACGCTCCGTCAATGAACAGAAATGCCGCACAAGCAGTGTATAATTACTTTCACGATACAGACAAAGATTAAAAAATTACAAAAAAGTAATAAATTTGATGAAAAAAGGTTGACAAAATAGTAACAACAATGTTATAATTTCAGTTAGATAAACAATAGGAGATCAATATGCGAGTAATTACAGGTTCTGCGAGAGGCAGAAAATTAGAGCAGCTTGTCGGAGATGACGTAAGACCTACTACCGACAGAGTAAAAGAGGCTGTTTTCAGTATCATACAGTTCAATGTTGAGGGCAGACGTTTTCTCGATCTTTTTGCGGGTTCGGGACAGATGGGCATAGAGGCACTCAGCAGAGGAGCAAAAGAAGCAGTTTTTGTAGATAACAGAAACGAATCTGTTAATATCGTAAAAAGGAATTTGTTATCGACAAGGCTTGATAAAAACGCAAAGGTCATAAGGGCAGATTCCATAAGCTATCTGGGAATGTGCCGTGAAAAGTTCGATCTTGTTTTTCTCGATCCGCCTTACGCTGCCGGACTGCTTGAACAGGCTCTTGCAAAATCGGAAAGAGTGATGAATAAGGGCGGTATGATCATCTGCGAATCGCCTTGCGACAAAGTGCTTGTTGATGAAGTCGGAGAATTTGTTAAGTACAGAGAGTACCGCTACGGCAAGATCAAGATCACTACTTATTGTCATGGCGATTTTGTAAAAGAGAACGCATAGATCTTGTTGTTTGATACTGATCTCTGATTAAAAGCTTTAAAAAGATTTTCGAGGATGATTTTCGCAAGACGAGGAAGAGACCGCAGGAATACTGACGTATTTCAAGGTCGATGACGATGTATTGCGGAAATCAGACCGAAAAGAATTAAAGATTTTAATTAGAGAGCAGTATAAAGATTGCAGTTTTGGCAGGGGGTGTGTTATGCGAACAGTGATTTGTCCCGGAAGCTTTGACCCGGTAACATTGGGTCATGTGGATATTATAAAACGTGCGGCGAATACGTTTGACAAGGTAATAGTTGCGGTATTTGTGAATAAGGCAAAAACGCCTTGTTTCTCGCTTGAAGAACGTATGCACCTTTTGAACAAGGCACTTGACGGCATGAGCAATGTAGAGGTCGTGGCTTGCGAGGGCTTGCTTGCAGATTACGCAAGAGAAAGAAATGCAACGGCAGTAGTAAAAGGTTTGCGTGCCGTGTCTGACTTTGAATATGAGTTTCAGATGGCACTTACCAATAAAATGCTCAATCCCGAGCTTGAAACAATTTTCTTTACTTCACGGGGAGAGAATATGTATCTGAGCTCAAGCATTGTAAAAAGTGTTGCATCATTCGGGGGGGACATAAGGGACTTTGTACCCGAATGTATCCATGATGAAATTCGTGATAGATTATGCGGAGGAGAATATAACCATGAAAGTTGATGATTTACTGAAGGATCTTGAAGGACTGTTGTCTGAGGCAAAGGATCTGCCCGTAGTAAACAAGGCTATGATCGACAAAAATCAAGTGGCTGATCTGATAGCGGACATCAGAAAAAATATGCCTGTTGAGATACGACAGGCAAAGGCTATTGTTGCAGACAGAACAAAAATAATCAGCGACGCAAAGAGAGAAGCCGATTCTATAATTGAGATCGCAGAGAAGAAGCGCAAAGAAATGCTCGATGAGGATGAGCTTGTAAAGCAGTCTAAGATCGAGGCACAGCGCATTACAGACGAAGCAGAGCTTACAGCCCAGAAGGTCAAGAATGCTGCAAATAACTATATCAATGAGATATTGGCAAAAACAGACGATCTTCTTGACACAAGCCTGATGGAGTACAGAACAAAGAAGCAGAAGATCGAAAATCTTATGAAAACCTCAAACAATAAGAGACCCGTTTCAAATAAGATCGCAGACAATCCGCAGGATTGACATATCCAATAATAAAAGAGCTGTTCGCATTGCTGCGGCAGCTTTTTTTATTTGACACCGTCGGCCGATTAGTATATAATTATAAAAAAACGGTCGGTATGGGAGGTATTGTATATGGAAGAGATACTGAAGGTCGAAGGCTTGAACAAAAGCTTTAAGCTTTCGTCAAAACAGCGAAAAATAGAAAAAACCGATGAAAAAATAAAAAAAGCCGTTGTTGATCTTTCCTTTTCGGCTTATGAAGGAGAAATATTCGGTCTTTTAGGGCCTAACGGCGCAGGAAAAACAACAACTCTGCGTATTCTTTCAACTCTTATCAAGCCCGATTCGGGAGAGGCTTATATAAAGGGAATAAGCGTTGTCAAAGAGCCTGAAAAGGTTCGTAATATGGTCGGCTTTCTTACAAGCGAGCTTAAACTGGAGGACTTCTTTACTCCCGACTTTTTATTCGACTTTTTCTCCGATATGTACAAAATTCCTGATGATACAAGACAAGAGAGAAAGCAATACCTTTTCTCAAAATTCGGTATTGATAAATTTGCAGGCGTAAAGGTGGCAAATCTTTCAACAGGTATGAAACAAAAGGTTGCACTCGTTGTATCTATCGCACATGACCCCGATATTATCATTTTTGACGAACCAACAAACGGTCTTGATGTTATTACCGCAAAGGTCGTTACAGACTTTTTAAAGGAGCTGAAAGGACAGGGGAAAACTATTATACTTTCCACACATATTTTCAGTCTTGTGGAAAAGATGTGCGATCGTGTAGGAATCATTATTGACGGAGAGCTTGTTGTGTGCAGTGATATTGATACATTGACAAAAGAAAAAAGTCTTGAAGATGTATTCTTTGAACTGTATTATGAAAGAAAGGGGGACTCTGTGTGAAAAACGGTGCGCTTGTTGTATTAAAAAAAGAGCTTGCAAGATTTTTTGGTGACAAAAGATTGTTCTTTACTACTGTTATAATGCCCGGTTTACTTATATTTGTTATGTATAATGTTATGGGCAATGTTATGCAGGATAATCTCAGCAGTAAAATGACGGCTGTAAGCGAAGTTTATGCTGTTGATATTCCCGACGGATTAAAAAGCCTTTTTGAAAGCGGAGCCCTTAAAGTGACTGTTATATCCGAGGACGAGATTGAAGATGCAAAAAATAAGATAAAAGAAAAAAATATTGCGGCGTGCGTTGTATTTCCCAAGGGCTTTCAGGATTTTGTAAACAATTTCAAGCCGTACAAAAGAGCGCAGAATGTTCCTAATGTAGAGGTATATTACAGCACTGCCGATATTGAGTCGAGTTCTGCATACTCGAGAATTGTAGATCTGCTCGATCTGTACGAGTCAGACGCATGCAATGTTTTTGATATAAACTTTGCGAGCACTGCCGAGGAACAGCAAAAGTATAATGTTGCGACAGATGAGCAAACAACAGGAACTCTTCTGGCGTCTTTGCTGCCAATGCTGCTTATGACGCTGATGTATTCAAGCTGTATGGCACTTGCCCCCGAAAGCATAGCAGGAGAAAAGGAGAGAGGCACATTTGCAACTCTGCTCATTACGCCTGTGCCGAGAGAACAAATAGCTTTAGGCAAGGTTCTTGCTCTTTCGTGTATGGCATTACTCAGCGGACTTTCCAACTTTTTGGGTACGTTTTTATCACTGCCTGCATTGATGGGAAGCGTTGCCGAAGAAGCGGAGAGTGAATTTTCCGTGGCAGTTTATACCGCAAAGGAGTACGCTCTCCTGATCGTTGTAATATTGTCAACAGTTATTATGTTTGTTACCATAATATCTGTTCTTTCGACTATTGCAAAAACTGTAAAGGAAGCGTCAACCCTTACTCTGCCTTTAATGATGGCTGTAATGTTTATAGGCTTTTCCGCTATGTATAATTCCGATCCGAAGCAAGAGATAATGTGGTATCTGATACCTGTTTATAATTCCGTTCAGAGTATGATAGGTATATTTTCATTCAGTGCAAGTGCCGTCAATATACTTGTTACCGCAGGCATAAACTTAGCGGTATCGGCATTTGGAATGATAGTCCTGAGAGTACTGTTCAATAATGAACGGGTAATGTTTGCAAGATAATAATTTATGATAGTAAAAAATGGGAGTTTCGCAGGAACTCCCATTAATTTATTAATTCGTTTTCTATATGCGCAACAGCCTTGAACTTCTCGCCTCTATCTTTTGCGGCGGCTATCCATACTGCCTCTCTGCCCTCTGCTTCAAACAGCATTTTGTCAAGCTCGTCTTTCGCAAGTACATAACGCAGACTTGAAACAGACTTATTATTGTCGATAGGTATATATATTGTTGAATTATTGTCATACATCGGCGTTAGTATGCAGTATAAAGATGTACTGCCACACATTTCTTCACTCCTTATATCAGTGATTGTGCAAATTCCGTTATTTCCGTAAACCGGTATGTCATTTGTTTTGAACATAAGCCGATTATCCCTCCGTTTTTCAAACAATCTCATAATTAATAAAATGTTTACAAATAGATTTTATCCTTGTTTTTTTACTAATACTCACCAATATTATTGTATAATCTATATAATAATATTATAGCAAATTTCAGAAAATCGTGTCATAGGTAAAATTTACAAAGTTAAGAGTAAAAAATCCGAAAAAATCTGAACAAAACGGAACTTGACTTTTATTGGGATTTGTGCTAAAATACGTACAGTAAATGTTAGCGGTAAGACCGCATACGTTCTGTCAATATCACCACGAACTCAGCAGATTTAGCGTAGGTCGAAAGGCTTACGCTTTTTGCTTTTTGAGAGGGATCTTATTTATGATTATTTTCAACACCGATTTAGACAATACAATAATTTTTTCATATAAGCACGATATAGGCGAAAATAAGATATGTGCCGAGATATATCGTGACAGAGAGGTATCTTTCATTACTCCAAAAACGGCGGAGCTTTTAAAGCGAGTAAATGAAAGTACAATGTTTGTGCCTACAACAACAAGAACGCTTGAACAGTACAACAGAATTGATCTGGGGCTTGGTACTCCGAAGTATGCCCTTGTGTGCAACGGTGGTGTACTGCTTATTGACGGACAGGAGAATACAGAGTGGTACGAGGAATCACGCAGACTTGTTTCAGACTGTGACAGCGAGCTTAAAAAGGCTGAGGTATTGCTTGAAAACGATGAAAACCGCACTCTTGATGTGAGAAATATAAGAGAGCTTTTTATATTTACAAAAAGTGACAATCCGCTTGAAACGGCTTGTATGCTTGAAAAGGAATTAGATTCTGCAAAGGTCGATATTTATACAAACGGAGTAAAGGTGTATGTTCTTCCGAAAAGACTTACAAAGGGCGAGGCTGCAATGCGTCTTAAAAATCGTTTGGGGGCGGAGCTTGTTATTGCCGCAGGTGACAGTGACTTTGATGTTTCTATGCTCAATGCAGCCGATCTTGCGATAATGCCTTATGAGTTATCCGAGATGTACAGCTTTGGAGATAATACCGCAGTTCATAGCGGTGATAATGTGTTTTCGGAGTTTGTGCTTGAAACTGTGCTTGAAAAGAGCAGCTGTTGATAGAGAAGTATTTCTTGATAAGTATTGCCCTGCATTGCCATAATATGCGCAAGACTGTTGTCTGTGCCGTATGCCGAAGAAGATAAGCTATATATATTGTTTTCGGTGAAGCCAAAAGGCTTGCCGTTTTGTAAGAGAATAATATCGTATACATTGTCACAGTAAGAACGCAGTTCGGTATAATTGCCGCCGAATTTGTCTTTCAGAGCATTTTCATCAAGAAATAAGGCTGAGTTTTTTGTGTTTATTGCAAGAGTACCTTTTTCGTACTCACAGCACAAATATGTGTGACAAATGACTGCTGCGGCTTTTCCCTCTTGTTCGTAAAAATCGGCATCAAGCGCAGCACCGGTGAGGGAATATATAAGCGACTTTGCAGAACGTGTATATGAAGTGCCCGAAGCTGTATCGGTAAAGGTGATATTATCGGGCAGAGAGTATTGGTCGGAAGTAACTGTATCTGCAAATACGGGCTTTATAGTTTCTTTGCCGCCGCATAGTTCCAATACGATCTCTTTGTTTGCGGCAAGAGGAATACTGCCCATAATTATAAGTAAAAATGTGAGTGCAAATAAGTGGTTTTTCATATTTATAATTCCTTTCGTTTTTGCTATTACATTTTTGTAGTTTTTTCTATTGACATATTTTAAGAATTGTTATAATATTGTAGTTGTGAGATTGTGGTTAAAACGTAACCACTTAAATTATATATCAAACTGATATATCTTATGATAATTAAATATAAAGTTTACCGCCTTTGTAAGGGGAATTTGAAAGGACGATAATTCAATGAAGGTTAAAGCAAGCTGGGCAGTATTTGTGCCTTTATATGTGGGTGCTGTATTTTTGCATATATATCATATTTTCTTTTTGGGCAGTGATGAGATAACTCAGAAATTATTCGGAAATTATTCGCTGCTTATCAACACGAAAACAGAGCCCGAGATGATAGTGATACTTGCGGCAGCACTGTTTGTGCTTGTCGGATTTTTCAGTATGATAGACAGAAAAACGTCGTCCTACTGTGATATAAAATCAGACCCGATAGCAGGAATATTTCTCGTAATGTCGGGCTTGCTGCTGGGTGTGGAGAGCGCAGTTTCGCTTCTTGCACTTGCAAACGGTACAGAGGTTACGGCAACCTCTCTGGCAACAAATGTACTCGGGCTGATAGTTGCGCTTCTTTTTGCTATTGTCGGAATGGGACTGTTAGTGGGCTTCAACATAGCAAAGAAAATGCGTATACTTATGATAATACCTACCGTATGGGCGGCATGGGGCATGATAAACTCATTTATAGCCCACAGAAAAGAGGCATCGTCTTTTGCGTTCTTTGATGTGCTTGCGTGGGTATTCCTTACAGCGTTCCTTTTTCAGAATTCTATGGTGCTTTGCGGTATAGAGATCAAGAACCCCGTAAAATCAAGCTTTGTATATGGTTTGCCGTTTATACTGTTTTCAAGCGTTTATTTTATCTCAGAGGTAGAGAACAGTATATATACTCTGGGATATTTTGAGTTCACTCAGCTTGTTCCGCAATTCTTGTTTGCGGCACTGGGACTGTATACCACATTCTCACTTTTCCGTCTTTCTTCAAAAATGATAACTAAAGCAAAAGCACAGGAGCTTTACGGCAGTGTACCCGAAGAAGATGTTAAGAAGAGCAAAGACAAGGAAGAAGTAAAAACCGAGGACGAACCCGAGTCTGCTTTCGGCGTAGGAAGTACAAAATATGTTACTGCCGAATTTGAGAAGATAAGACTTGAAAAGGCAGCAAAGAAGGCAATGGAGAGAACAGGAAAAGTGCCTGCTGTCTCGGTTGACGGCGACGAGGATGAACCCGATGAAGAACCGCTGTCTACTCTCGATAAGATAGATAAGCTCATTATGGAGTTATCAGACGACGCAAATAAAAATTAAAATTAACTGTTGACAAATAAGTTTAATTGTGTTAACATTATCACAATAAAATAAATCGCTGATAAGGACGGCTTTAAGCAAAACACCGCTTTCAGAGAGTATTCGTCATAGGCTGAAAACGAATACAACGGCAGTTTAAAGCATACCACCTTTGAGAGTCTGCCGAAATAAGGCAGAACGGGTGACACCGTTATATGTCGCAATGAGGGTATAATACTTCTGTGTTATACTGAA
>JAFOMO010000124.1 GCA_017418905.1 Clostridia bacterium
GCAGTATGTTCGTAACCTTTCCGAGTGTGAACGTCTTAAAATACCGAAAGGTATTTATCTCTACAGCTACGCAACGACAGAAACTCAGGCTAAGTCGGAGCTTGCTCATATTCTTCGATTGATTAAAGGGCATACCTTTGAACTGCCTATTTTCCTTGATTGCGAAGAACCGGGAACAGAAAGTTTTGCACCGAAAGCGTGTAAAATTATTTGTGACGGTTTGAAAGAAGCCGGTTTTACAGCAGGTGTTTATTCAAGCTTGTTTTGGTGGAATACATACCTTACGGAGGTTACTGAATATGTAAAATGGGTGGCTCAGTGGAGTTCCGTTTGTACATATAACGGAATATATTCATTGTGGCAGTACAGCGAAACAGGTAAAGTCGACGGTATTGGTACTGCTGTCGATATGAACTACTTGTATGACAATATCGAGGAAACTGCTGCAGCCGATACTGTGGAAAATACGGATACTACTGAAACAACAAATAAAACAGATACTGCCAATATAGGAACATCTTCTCTCGATATTCGCTATCAGGTTTATACCGATAAGAGCGGTTGGTTGCCTGTGGTGAAAAATCTTGAAGATTATGCAGGAGTTGACGGCGAACCTATTAAAGGAATTCGTGTTTATCTTGACGGCGATACTCTCGCTGTTCAAACTCACCATATGGCTAACGGAAACATTGACAAGCTTACCATTTTTGCAGGCAAGCATACTATCCGTTACAGAGTAAGAACAATCGGTTCAAAGGATTATTTCGCTTGGATGGAAAACAAGAAAGATACAGGCGGTTCGTCTGATACTTTTGCAGGTGAGAGCGGAAAGTCTATCGACCGTTTGCAGATAATTGTTAAGGAATAACACAGTTTTATATATCGAAAAGAGCCTGAGCAGAAATTAATATAATTCTGCTTGGGCTTTTGTTATTCACTCTTGTTTTGTAAAGGAGTTTTATGGTTATGACCGATAAACAAAAAGAGCAGATAAGAAAGCTACGCAGTAAGGGAGCGAGTTATACCGCTATCTCTAAAAAGCTGAAAATCTCTGCAAACTCTGTAAAATCATTTTGTCGCAGAGATATTTCAACAGCCGAAGAAGATGATGAAAGTTTTCCAAACGGCGGCTGTGAGAACTGCGGCCGTCCCGTGAATCAGATTGAGGGCAGGAAAAAGAAAAGATTCTGCTGTGACAAGTGCAGAAACAGGTGGTGGAATTCACACCTCGATTTGGTAAACAGAAAATCTGTTCATAGCCTTGTATGCCCAAATTGCCGCTGCGAATTTAAATATTACGGCAATGCTCCGAGAAAATATTGCAGTCACAAGTGTTATATAGCTTACCGTTATAAAGGAGAAATTATTAATGGAGAATAAGACTTTTGAGAAAGAAACATCATATCAAGTTACAATGAATCTGTTTCGTCAGCTGCTTAAGCAGGGAGTTATCGACAAAGAGGAGTACAACAAAATTGATACAAAGATGATTGAGAAATATCAGCCTGTTTTTGGTACATTATTTTCCGAAATTCCGTTGACTTAACCGCCGTTTAGAGCAATTATATAATAAGAAAAGGGGTGGTTTAAGTTGAAAAAGGTAAGTGTGATACAGCCGAAAAAGCCTTTAATAAAGCCAAAAATCAAAGTTGCGGCTTATGCGAGAGTTTCAAGGGAATCGGAGAGAATGCAGCACTCCTTGTCGGCACAGATAAGTTATTACAATGAGCTTATTCAAAAAAATCCCGACTGGGAATTTGCGGGGGTGTTCGCAGATAGCTTTATTTCGGGCACCGATATTAAAAAGAGAACCGAGTTTCA
>JAFOMO010000125.1 GCA_017418905.1 Clostridia bacterium
CTCGCCTAATTTGCCCTGTGTGTCGTTACAATACCTTGAAATACGTCAGTATTCCTGCGGTATTGTGCCTAACACAGAACAAATTATTCTTCGCCTGAATTGTACAACTTATTTCTTGACAATTCCTTATTATGTTGTTTCATTTTCACGCAAAAACTTTCTCCAAGCCGAAAACCAATCTATAACTTCACCTGTACTGTGGTCAACTGTCTGTACAGTTTCGCTGTAAACGATAAAATTAAAATCCGAGATAAAATCTTCTTCATCATTGTTTGATAAATAGCTTTCTCCTGTGCTGTGGTCTGTTTTAACATACTTGAACAGCGGTTCTGTAAACGTATTAGCTTCACAAGGAAGTTTATAGTAAAAATAACCGCCCGTATTCGGGTGATTTGAATCTTCGGGGATATACTGCCAATTAGTATTTACAGTTTGATCATCAACTGCCAATTCAGTTTTAAATTCTTCAAGCGTATAATATGTACCGTTTTCCTCGCAGGCAATTTTCACTTTGCTCTTCAAATCGCTGTCGGAAAGTGCCACATATACACGAACATAACAAGGCGTTTCGCCATCGTTGTGTACATAAACTTCTTTTTGTACAACATTGTTTTGCAGAAGCTGTCTTTCGGGTGAAGAAAAGATCTCTGATACAGTTTCTTCACCGTGACCGATATTTAATGTGTTCGTTTTTGTATCACGGTCTGCAAGGTATGCAAATACAGCACCCAAACTGCAAATAATAACAGCCAAAAGAGGTATAAATACTAACCATAATTTCTTTTTTGTCATTATGTATTCTCCCCTACCCTCTTATTTGTGATTATTTCATATACAGACTCACACTGTGATTTTGTTAATGCTGTTGTATCATTCGCGATACCGTTTGTATCAAGCAATTCTGATTGTATACCATAGCCTATTACTTCAATTTTGTATTCGCCCTTGAGTTCTTCGTCAATAAAGCTTTTTACTTGAATTGCATCAAACAACGTTGTTGTTTTGTCTTTCGGAGAAAGCTTCGTATTATACGCAAACAAATACTTATGATATTTAAGCGTTTTTGTCGTTTCTTCAATTGTCACTGTTTTTGTTTCGCTTGTTGGTGTGCCTATCTGATACCAACCTGCTGTATGTTCATCATCTGCCTTATGATAGAAAAACTCTACGTCCCAATTCTCATTTGAACCTTTGTCAACTTGTTTATTTTTGGGATCGGTAGTTGTAAGCATTTTGAACAGTTCATTATCCGCAGAGGATATTCTTACAGTTCCCTCTTTGTGTTCAGTATTGTCTATTACAATATCGGTCTCATACAAAAGCGTTATCGTGTCAACAGGAATCCAGACTTCCATAAAGACAAATTCGTCTTTATTTCCGTTATTCTCAATGTACGGGTCTTTGCTGATCTTTTGCTGTACATCAAGATTTGGGTTATCTGTGTAATTATCCTCTTTAACTTTAAGGCTTACATTTCCGATAGTGATAATATTATCTATCGTTTCTGTATCTACCAGATACGAAATTGTCAAGCCTACCACAAAAAGCGATAATACAAAAACTGCGATAAGCACGCTAATTATTATTTTGTTTTTATTGGTCATAACGTGCCACCGCCTTTACTCACCGATTTTTTCCCATACCTCTGAGGGAATATTTGTTGTCATATCTCCGTTCAGAAACTCTGTCCGGATTCCGTATGCTTTTACTTTTATACCATAATTTCTGTTTGGGTCAAAGCCCTTCTCTCCGAAATTCAGCACCTTTATACTATTGAACAACGGACTTGATGTCTGCTGACCTTCGGAGAGGGCTTGAAGTGTTTTTGACTCCTGATTGTTTCCGATATATCCGTATACATAGGTATACTCTGTATTTCCGTCATTAACTTTCGGATAACCGGTTATTAATACCCATTGGGGATTGACCGCCTGTACTGAATTTAAGCTTGGATCAAAATATTCGTTCCGGTCACGAAATTTGTACAAAGGTACAGGGTATGTAATACCGACAAGTGGTTTGCCCTTGTCATCACCCTGATCATTCTCGATAACAATATCACTGTCGCAAGGAACTATTACCTTTAAGAATACGTATACATCAAGCTTTTCATTATTAACAACATAGGGGTCTTTTGCTATTCTCTCACCGGGAACGACATTCAAGCCGTCTTCGTAATCCC
>JAFOMO010000126.1 GCA_017418905.1 Clostridia bacterium
AGCCGCTTTGTTTGTCGGCCGTATAGTTTCACCCCCCGGGGCTGTAAAACGCATCACAGACCCCTTAGAATGCGTTACAGAGGGTGTTCGTGTTCTTTTTGCAAAAATCCGCCGTCATTTTCCGTCTGCGGTGTGTCCGAACGGCAAAAAAAGCCCCCGAGCACATCTTTGTGCCCGGGGGTCATATTTTTTATCTTAACCTGGGAACGTAAAGTCTTTCGCCGACCCACAGCCAGTTCATATAATCGGCTTCGTTGTTGGAACGCTTGCCAAACTTATGCGCCCAAGCCATTATCTCTGCCTTATTTCTGCGAAAGATGACATCCATCGTGGTCTTTCTTGCCTGAGCGATACCCCAGAGCGTGTCGCCCTGCCTGGTGATGTACAATTCCTCATCGGGGTTTGCGATACCGCCTGCTACCTGTTCCAGTTCGTTTACATTGAGTTCGTTTTTCATGATCATCGTTCCTTTCAGTTTTTTGTTAAAATTTTCCTTTTTATTCTTATCCGTCTGTGCGGATATTGTCGTTTATAGGTTTCGGCAGGTCTGTGGCACCTCCTCGTTTGTTTGCGTCTGCCGTTACGTCTTGTCTGTGTATTTCATTTGATTTTTGTTTTGTGTCTTTGTTCTTTCTTTTGTTCTTTGAGGTTTTCTCTTTTCTGTGATTATATGATACCACATTCCGGATGAAATTTCAATATTCAATCCGAGCCTGATTTATAGCAAAAACAACATCGTCTCCGCAATGTGTAGCATGATTTACAGAAGCTGCTGAAATTGTCATCGGAAGCGTTTTTTCGCCGTGTGCCGACGGCGCCTCGCGCACACGCACGCGCACACGCGCGCGCACGCGCTACTTTGTCTACTTTAACATACTTTTAATTACTTTTATATTACTTAGGGCTGTTGAAAACTCAAAAAAGCCCTTGAAAATCAATGGTTTGCGAAGTTAATAATATGAGTTTTGGTTGGCTTTAATATGAGTTTTTGTTGACTTTAATATGAGTTTTTGTTGGTTTTAATATGAGTTTTTGTTGGTTTTAATATGAGTTTTTGTTGGTCGGAAAGGTCTTGTCCGCGGAGTTTTCAACATAATAAAGAGATAATAAATAAGTCTCATATTTGTATATTATGCGAATTGAAAAAACAGTATGTTATGTTATAATTGATATTGAAAGGCGGTGTTTACATGAATGACGCAAAAGATATAAATTTGCCGATCAAATACGATCCTGCTTATAAAGTCGTTACAGCTAATGATCTTATCAGAGGTCAACAAAAAATGACTCTTCGGGAGGCTCAATTGTTTGCCATTACTATCTCGCAAGTTGTTAAGGAAGACAAAGACCTTAAAACCTATACTACAACCGTTCCCGAGCTTGCAGGTTTTATGGGAATCGATGAAAACAGCCTATACCGTGACCTTGAAAGTATCTGCTCCGCTCTTTTAAGGCGTATTGTAAAACTGCCAAAAATAGGAAACAGTGGCAGACGAGACCGCAAAAACGGGTGGACAATATTTCATTTGCTGAATAGTGCGACATACGAGAAAGGCATTCTGACTTTGCGTTTGTCCGATGACATCAAGCCGTTTGTTATAGACCTGAACAGAAATTACAGTCAGCCTCTGCTTGGAACGCTTATGTCCTTTCGCAGTTACTACACTATGCGGCTGTATCAATATCTGCTTTCGGAATATAAACAATACGGAAAAGACGAATGGTCTTTCAGTTGTGAAGAACTTCGTGAATTGTTTCAAACCTATGTGAAAGATGAAATAGGTAATATTCTTAAAGAACGCTATGTTCTTAACAGAGATTTACTAAGATATACCATTATCCCCGCTCTTTCCGAACTGCACAGATCCGACTTTGCTTTTATTTACAACTACGAGGAGCTGACCGAACGCAAAGCCGGCTCAAGAGGCAGACCCTCAATAGCCGGTGTCAGATTCGGTGTGCTTTTTTTTGAGGACAAAGTGCGCAAAGACCTGGCGCTTGCGCGTATGGAGTTTATCGAGGCGAACTCACAGCAGCCGATAATCCCGTTCGGAGACGAACAACACGCCCACAAATAAGCAAAGTCCCCTTGTCTGACAGGGAACTTTGCTTATTTGTGTCTTAATTATTAACTTGTGCATCCGGTCATTACGGCTGACAGCCGATAAGATAAAAAGCCCCCTCCTGCGTCAATCCGCAAGAGAGGGTCTTGTTATATTTTACCGATTCTCATAGCCGTCACAGCTGGTAATAACCGGTAAGACAGCCTCTGAAATCGGTAAAATATAACAAGACCCTCTCTTGCGGATTGACGCAG
>JAFOMO010000127.1 GCA_017418905.1 Clostridia bacterium
ACACTTTTTCTTTATAAATGTGTAAAGTTGAAAGTGGAAAGTGGAATTTAAAGATGAAAAAGTTTAGCCCGCAAACTACAGCTTTGTTTGCGGGCTTTTAATTATCGGTTTTATTTTGTATGATCGCATAATTGCGCATTGCGAATTAAAAATTATCTCAACCCTGCCAGATAGAGATTATAGTTGTGATCGCCGATAGTAGCGGCATAATAAGCCTTTGCGTCGCTGTCTTCGGTAGCTGCCTTGTGGCAGAAATAGTAGTTGTTTGAGGCTTCAGGATAAAGTGCGGCTTTGATAGCCTCCATACCGGGGTTACAGATAGGTCCCGGCGGCAAGCCGTGAATGTCATAGGTGTTGTATGTGCCCTTAAAATTAGATGGTGCTGTATTCTTCTTATACGGATAATATATAGTCGGGTCTGAACCGAGAGTACCGTTTATATTTTCACCGAATATCGTCATACCGCCCGTGTTAAGGGTATCAAGACGGTTGTGGAATACAGATGATACTTTATACATATCATCTCTATCCGCTGCCTCTGCCTGTATCATAGACGCAAGTATCATTACCTCGTCCATTGTCATACCCTGCTTTTTGGCTTGCTCTTCAACAGTGAGCTTTTCATATTTGATCTTTTTTCTGGTGTCTGTATCGGTTTCCTGCTCTTCTTCGTACCAATAGTTGTATTCGTCCGTATCCTCTTTTATTTCTATTCTCTGCTTTGTGAAGTACAAACGAGCTTCATAGTTGTTGAGAAAACGGTAAATTGTGGTTTTAGCGTTCTCACCCTGATAAAATTCATAGGTATCGGGGAAAAGATAGCCTTCAAGCTTATAATATGTGTTGGATACGTTCTTTCTGCCGTTCGCAAGGAAAGTAAAGTCTTCGTCAAACTCATCAGAATTACAAAGCTCTAAGAAAAACTCCTTGTTGCAGACATTATTCTCTCCCAGCTTGTCGGCAATTTCAAGAATTGTCATACCCTCTGTAAATTGTAAACTAACTGTATCAACTCTGTTTGAGTTCGACTGCAGATAGTTTATGATAGCCTCATAGTCAAGATTGTTCTTTATCTCGTATGAACCGGGAGTATATTTATAACCGTGCTTTGTTATTTTTGCGTATAGCTTGAAGTATGACGCATTGCTGATAACACCGTTCTCATACAGAATATCGGTTACCTCGTCAAGACCTGCGTCTTCGGGTATCTGTATAATGATCTTCTCTTCTTCTTCGGCTCTGTTTCTGCCTAAAAGGTCGTTTATACCCACAAGCAAAAACTCTGCTAAAAATACACCGAGAATAAGCACCATTACAAGCCAGACAACTCTGAAAACACAGCCGTTCTTTTTGGCTTTTTGTTTCTTGCGTCGTTTCTCTTCTCTTAATGCACGGCGGCGCTGTTTTTCTTCGTCAACTGCCTGTTCGTCAAACTCAATATCCGTAGTGCGCTTAGGCGGTACGAAATCATCATCTTCCCTGATATTCACATCAAGAATATCTCTGTCGGTGTCGTCGGGCAGAAACATATCGTCATCACTGTTTGAGAAATCTATGTTGAGATTAAAGTTTTCAACCTTTTTCTTTCTGCCGGAGATTCTTTTTCGCTGCTGTTCGTCATTTTGCTGCAGTTCGTCACTCATATCAACAGTTGTCCTTTCTTTTATTATTTGCTTGTACGTCTTATGTATCTGTCTGTGACTATCAAATCAACAGGGCGGTCATAATAACCGTGCGGCAGAGTCCATTTTATACAATTGCTGTAACAAAGTCCTACGGTATCGCCGCCGAATACCGATAAAAACCTGTCGTAATATCCTTTTCCGTATCCTAAGCGATAGCCCTCTGCGTCAAAGCTTAATCCCGGAACAATGCACAAGCCCGACGAAAAATCAGTAATAAGCGTACATCTTTCGGGGATAGGCTCATACACTCCGAATGCACCGGGGGCGAGATCGTCCATACTCTTAATGCGGTAAAATTCCATTTCTCTTGTCTGCGGAACACACCTCGGTACAGCAACGGTTTTTCCGTTTGCCCAAGCCGCACGTATAAGCGCAAATGTATCTACCTCAATATCCTTTGATACATAGGTAAAAAGAATTTTACAGCGCATATACTGTCTTAATGTAAGCAATCTGCTTTGAATTTCGGAGTCCATTTCGAGCTTGACTTTCTCGGACATATCAGCTCTCTTTGTTTTATACCCCTGCCGCAGCTCCGACTTTATACGGCGAATATCATTGCTTACGGGCATTGCATAGACTTCCTTGTTTTATCTGCGACAGCCTCACCGCACAGCTTTGAAGCAATAAGAAAACCGAACTCCAAAGCCGCACCTGCGCCCTTGCCGGTAATTATATTGCCGTCCGAAACGGCGAGTTTATCGCTTATTTTTGCGCCGTAAAGGTCTTTTTCAAAGCCGGGGAAGCAGACAGCCTCTTTTCCCTGCAAAAGATCTTTATGTCCGAGAATAGAGGGTGCGGCGCAAATAGCGCATACATACAAACCGTTGTCACTTGCATAGTCAACAAAGCTCTGAACGGTCTGCGACTTTTCGAGGTTGAGCGTGCCGGGCATACCACCGGGGAGAATAACCGCCTGCAAGCCGTCTGTTTTTGCCTGCGTATCTGTAATATCTGCGGTCACGGGGATTTTATGCGAGCCTGTAACAACTTTTTTGCCAACTCCGACTGTAACAACGTCTGCACCGCAGCGGCGGAGAATGTCAACGGGAGCAAGTGCTTCGGTTTCTTCAAAACCGTCTGCTAAAAATACATATATCATAGTTTTGGTCCTTTCAAATTTATTATACACTGATTTATTTACACAGTATTGCCCGAACTTCGTTTTCAATATCCTTCTCAATATCCTCGATACTTCTCGGAGAAATACCGTTATCGCATTTTATGATCTTCCAGCCGAGCTTATCGGCGGTATAAAGAGCCGCTTCTCTGCACCTCTTCAAGAATTGTATATTCTTCTCGTGAATATCCTTTTTCGATTCGTCACCGCCGTATCGCTGCAGCATAAGCTTCTGCGACACCGAAACAAACATATCAAGATATATTACAAGATCGGGCTTTGGTACTCCGAGTTTATTGTATTCAAGATCTTCAAGCCACAATAGAAAATCGTCCCATTCTTCTCCGGGCAGCTTGCTTGTCTGATAAATTGCGTTTGAAGTCGCATACCTGTCTGAGATAAACAGCCTTCCGTTGTCATAATCGTGTTTATACTCCTTAATAAAGGTTGCGCACCTGTCTGCTGCATAGAACACAGAGGCGGCATACGGATTAACATCATCAGCAGAGGCGGCAAGCTCGCCGTTTAAATACATTTTCACCAATGCCGATGACGGACTGTCATAATTTGGAAAGCTGAGCTTTGTATATTCAATATCAAGCCTGCTTAGCTTATCGCATAAAAGCTTAGTCTGAGTAGCTTTTCCGCTGCCGTCAAGACCTTCTATAACAATAAGCCTTCCGCTTGTTTTGTTTTCATTCATAGATATTCTTTTCCTTAATTATTGTATGATTCAAAAACTCACGGCGCACCTCTTTAGCCTTGCCGCAGGACATTTTTCCTTCGGGACAATTTCCGAATAAACACGGCGGTCCTGCCTTTGCAAACAGCGTGGGAGCGACTTGTTTTACAAGCGTGAGCATTTGTCGGGCAACATCTCTTATTTCCCACTGAGCACGATTACAGCAGCGGTGTTCAAAAAAGTTGTAAAGACTTCTTGCATTGAACGTACAAATTATTTTAGTTGTGCAGGCATTAGGCAGAATAAAACGTGCGTCCTCATTTGCAAGCTTTTCAAATGCGGAGTACCGCTTTTTGTCGTACTCTCTGAAAGCGTCTGAAATCTCTTCATCTGTTTTCAGCGACATTTCCCCCATAGCAAGCTCGGCGTCTGCGTCTGTCTGAACGTATTCTTTTATTTTCTGTACTATCAGCGCATTGCGTATCTCTGCATAAAGCCTTGACTCGGTCTCTAAAGCCTCGATATATTTATCGGCTATCTCGGGATTTTTTGCGATCTCGGGCGGTGTTACAAATTCAAAAGAAGTGCCGTCAACGTATCTTTGCGACTGTTGACTGTAAGAGGCTATTCTGTGCCTTACAAGCTGATGAGAGCATGCACGGGATATTCCCTCAATACCGAAAGTAAATGTAACGTGTTCGATCGGACTCTGGTGACCGAGTGACGAGAGCATTTCCAGAAAAGCCGCTGTTTTTTCTTCGGTAAGTCCGTTTTTCACATCATCAATATCGCTTTTGGAGTAGCAAAGCTTCGCCGCCATTGCAACTGTTTGCTCCGGATCAGGCGTATAGTTTAAAAGCTGCACTTTTGCAGGCATGTTTTCACCGACCTTTCTTTAGTTTTGAAAGTTGAGATGTTAGTTTCCAAAAACTGTATTCTTAACTCTTAGCTCTAAACTCTCAAATCTTAACTCTCAACTCTTAACTCTTAAAACTCAAAATAACGATACTTATAGACTTTACAATTATAGCATAAACAAAATAAATAATACAAGTAAAAAAACAGAGAAAAACCAAAAATATGTATATTAATCTTGTATATAATGCGAAATATTATCGTGAGTTCAGCAAAATAACAGTATTGATATGAATTTTATAATTAATCTCTGATATTCTCAGGCAAGAGTATATATACACCATTGCATTAAAGTTATATATTGTATAATATTTTTAACATTAAAAAAGCGGTATCTGTATTATGTGGTTATTTTTATAAAAAAATTCCGAAAACATATAGATTTTTATACAATAATAGTTTATAATTAGTGTGGTAAAACAATTTTCAATATCAAAATAAAAGGAGGCTATCAAAATGAAGAAAATACTGTCTGTATTTCTTTGCGCAGCATTGGTAATTTTTTCGGCTGTGTCGTGTATCACCGTAAATGCATACGATACTCATGACTGCTGTCAAGACGAAAACTGCACGACTGCTAACCATTGCTGTTGCTGCTGTTGCTGCGACTGCGAGCATACCGCCGTTTGCGGATCAAATGCTATTACATCACATACTCACTGTGAGCAGGCTGCCGATCATGACTGTGACTGTGAGCAGTCCGGATCGGAAAATGCATACTATACGGACTTTATGCACTTTCACGCCAAGAAGGGTCACAACATTACTCTGTTTCTCGGTATAAGACAATGCGAAGATATTGAGGGCATATGGTGCGAGATCCGCCACGATCCCAACAAGCTCAAATATACGGGCTATGAGGCTTATTATGATGATACCGTAAACACCACAGTATCTGCCGGCTATAATCTTTTCTCTATACTGTTCAGTCCCAACGGAACGAATATGACAGACGAAAAAACAATAATCTCATTCTCTTATACGCTTATCACGGACGTAGAAGACGGTGACAATGTTTTATCGTACACTATCAGAGAGTTGTTCGACTCTGATCTTAACAATGTAAACTATCAGTGTCTCAGTTACTGGGTAGAGAACAACTCCATAAGCATAGTTGACACCGACTCTTCATCACCGCACATTCATTCTCCCGTGGTACACCCTGCCGTTCCCGAGACCTGCACAACAGAAGGTTACAGCGAATGGGTAGACTGTTCCACCTGCGGCGAGGTGCTTACTCCCAGACTTGTAATTCCCCCGAGAGGTCATAAAGACGAGGTAATACTTCCGGTTGACCCCACCTGTACCGAACCGGGTCAATCCGAATATTATAAATGCTCTGTATGCGGCGAGATACTCGTACCGCCCACAGTTATTCCGCCTTTGGGACATCTCGAAGTAAAAGACCCGGCACAAGAACCTACCTGCACGCATACAGGACTTACAGAAGGAAGCCACTGTTCAAGGTGCGGACTTGTATTAAAGGCTCAGGAGGAAATTCCGACAGTACCACACAAATTTGTTGACGGCTACTGTATATACTGCGGAATTGCCGAATTTGACAAACCGACGCCGATAGGAATTTACGGTGATGTTAACGGCGATGAGAAGATAACAGCCAGAGACGCACTTCTGATACTTCGCTATGCAATAAAGCTAACCACATTGACCGATGTACAGATAGCCGTATCAGACGTAAACGGCGACGGCAAAGCAAATACCTCAGATGCAATGCTTATACAGCGTTATGCGATAGGCATAACTACAAACTCAAAAATCGGGGACTACTGTTACTAAGTAACAATGTGCAATGCGCAATGCGCAATGCGCAATTACGCGCTTATACACAATAAAACCGAAACTGTATTGCACACGAATATAATTTCTGATTTGTTATACTAAGGAATCGTCAAGAAATAACTTGCACTTTCATGCTCGCCTAATTTGCCCTGTGTGTCGTTACAATACCTTGAAATACGTCAGTATTCCTGCGGTATTGTGCCTAACACAGAACAAATTATTCTTCGCATGAATTGCACAACTTATTTCTTGACAATTCCTTACGTATTATCTACGATCATTCTGTAAATATCATTTTTCTTAAATCCCGTTTCTTTTGCGGTTTTCTTTGCGCTCTCGGAAGCGGATAATCCATCTTCCATATACTGC
>JAFOMO010000128.1 GCA_017418905.1 Clostridia bacterium
AAAGATAAGGCTGACTCTGCTTAATAGCATCGTTAGACTGTCTTGTGGTTGATTTGAATGTCTGAATCGGGTTAGCTTCGGGTGAACGTGAAGTTATGGGAGTCTGAGCAACGTAAGTTCTGTTTTCTTCTGCGAAAGGTATCCAACCCTTAGCAAGAGTACCTCTGAGTAATGTTCCTGCTGCGTCGCAGATCAGATATGCGATAACGGGAACAGTAAGCTTGAAGGTTGTTGCAGAGCTGTCAAGTCCCATATCTTCGAGTGCTTCAGAGTCGCCTGAGTTGAGAAGCAGGAATGCTACAACTATCAGAACAAGCTCTAAGATAGCAACAACAATTGAGAGATTGCCGTATGTTGACGCACCGTCTGTAAAAAGGTTAGGTTCTTTGCAGCTTCTTTTGCAGGATTTAAGGAAAGATGTCTGGCTTGCAGCGTAAATAACTACAATAACAAGAAAAACAGATACTAAAAGCAAGCCGATCAACAATGGGATTTTCATTGCAGATATATACTCTCCCAGTTTTTCAGGGTCAAGCTGACTTGCGTCGGCATTTCCCGGCAAGGTGAAATTCTCTGGGTGTTCCTTAATAGCACTTACGATCATATCGGTACTAAGGATAGCCAATATACCGCCCAGCAAAACAGCGAGTGTGCCGAGTGCAGTTGCTATTACCTGTAATGTAGATAAGACTTGAAGAGTTGTAAAGAATGGAGTTGGCTTAATGCTGGCTTTTGTAGAAGAAAAATAAATGAGAAACAGACAAGCAGTAACAACAGCACCGACAATTAACGAAACAATATTGGCGTTGATTTTTGTGACTACCTGAAGAACGAGACAAGCAGCAGAAAGACCGGCAACTACAAGCATAGTCGGCTTTTTAAAATATTGCCTTACAATGCTTGTGCTGCGTGAACTAAAGCTGCCCGCAGTAGATGGAATGTTCATTTTAAATGATCCCCCTTGTGAAAGAATATTAGATTATATATCTAATATAATTTTACAAGAGAATGGTAATAAAAACAATAGTTTTTTCAAAAAAAATACATAAAATTTTTAAAAATGAAACTGTAATATAATTCAATAAAATACATAATGATTATGACTAATGAATGAAAAAAGACTGCTACAAACAAAAAACGTGTTTGCCTATCGTTGCAATGACCTGTCTTGATCGTATCCATTTGCTTGTTGCGGTAACGGGATTATAATAATAGATAGCACCGCCTGAAGGGTCCCATCCGTTAATAGCGTCGATAGCCGCACGCTTTGAACTTTCATATACAGGCTGATTGAATTGTCCGTCGTCCATACAGGAGAACGCACCGTTCTGATATACAACACCTGCGATCGTATTAGGAAATGAAGGGTGTTCAACACGATTGAGAATAACTGCCCCTACAGCAACCTGTCCTTCATACGGTTCGCCTCGTGCTTCAGCAGAGATAGTTCGTGCAAGCAGATCAATTTCTCCCTGAGTATAACCGTAGCTGCCCGGAGATGACGAAAGTCCGAGATAAGTTAAGGTCTTTGTTCCTGCAATTCCGTCGGGAGTAAGACCGCAGTCTTTTTGAAACTGAATTACTGCGTTCTTTGTTTTAGTTCCGTAAATGCCGTCAATGTTTCCGCTGTAATAGCCTAATGCGGAAAGCTTCTGCTGTATCTGTACTACCTCGTTTCCGGTAGAGCCGTACTTTGAAAGAGCGTTTGCATTATAGTTATAAGATATTACGGAGAACAACAGAGCGAAGATCAATAAGCTTGATAAGAGGGTATGTTTTTTATTCATATGTCAAAACTCCTTTCAATGTAAGTATTACCAATTATTCATTAACAATACATAAATAATGAAAAAAAACAGCTCACAAGAAATATATCATATCCTCTTGTGAGCCGTATATTATTTAGAGATAAGATCGTCATTAACTTTTTTATTAATTGCTTTGATCTGCTTTTTTATTGAAAAGTAAAGTGTGATCCAGATAAAGAAATAAATAGCGAAAAATATAAGTATATAGATAATTATACCCGTAACGGTATGCGGCATCCAATACAAAATGTATGCGATAGGTAAAGAGGTAACCGATATTACGATACAGTGAACAACGGTTTGTTTCAGAAGGCTCCAGTTATCAATTGTCCATATGAACATTGAGCCTGCCATAACCGCACCATATACCATAGAAAAAACTGTTTGAACTATAACGGCGTTCAATTCATTTCCGCAAGTCTTTATAAGCTGAGGAACAACAGGATAGAACTCACCTGAATTAATAAGAACCGAGATAATAATTGTGATAGTGTAGCTAATGGTTAAACCTATAAGCGCACCAATAAAGCATTGACCAATAACATTTTTTTTCATAAATAATCCTCCTATAAACCTAAAACTTGTTTTATTTTTGATACATATCTTCTGGAAACATAAGTTATTGTACCGTCCGACAAGGTAACACGGATAGTGCCTGTTAAGCTCAGATCGAAGTTTCTTACTTCGTTCAGATTAACTATCTCTGATTTGGAAATTCGTACAAAGTTGTGTCTGATCAAAAGGTTCTCTAATTCATATAACCGTTGTTTTATGGTATATTCTTTTTGTTCTGATGAAGCATAGGTTTTTCCGCCGGACGCATAAACACGGATAATATCAGACGGAAATAATATCACTGCCAGTTCGTTGTAAAATCCTGTTATGCTCTCCGGCTGATTTGATGACAGCATTTTAAGAATACCGTTAATATCATCTGTGACCTTATCGGTTATGATCAGTACTTTAGGTTCGGTACAAGTGCTGTCGATTTTTAGTTCGATCTTCATTTGATTTGCCTCCTTTGTTGACAACAGTATATCATTAACAGAAAAAAATATCCATAGATTTTCGATAAGCGGTCAATTATCAAATATCATTGGTATATATTACGTATATTACGGTATAAAAAAACCGTCAAACAGATAATACCTGTTTGGCGGTTTTTTAATTATAACGGCTCTCCGTCTTTATTTGTTCTTGCAAGCTCAAACCAAAATGTCGTACCCTTGCCCACGGTGCTGAATACACCGAAGTTTGCCTTGTGCAGTTTAAGAATAGTTTTTACAATAGATAATCCGAGACCTGTGCCTATTTTTGCGCTCTTATGAGATTTATCTACCTTGTAATATCTGTCCCAAATATTTTTAAGCTTATCCTGCGGAATACCCGGTCCGTTGTCGATAACTTCTATGCGCACTCTGTTATCATAGCATATCTGACGAACGGTTATAGCTTTGCTGTCGCCGCAGTAGTTTACGGCATTGTTTACAAGATTATATATGACCTGAGATATTTTAAGCTGATCGGCATATACATAAACATCCTGATCGTGTTCGAGCGTAAATGAATAGCCGTCTTGTTCTTTGAGCTTGTTGTATCTGCCGAACATTGCCTGAATGGTGTCGGTAATACAAAACGCAGACGCTTCAAGCTTCATAGTGCCTGCTTCAATTTTCGAGATGTCTATAAGATCGTTTACAAGACTTGTAAGTCGTGTAGCCTCGTCAATGATTATCTGAATGTTTTCCGCAGTGTTTTCTCCCGGAATATCTCTCATAACTTCGCCGTAGCCTGTAATAAGAGTAAGAGGTGTTCGCAGATCGTGAGATACATTTGCGATAAGATCTTTTCTCATCTGATCTACCTGTGATAATTCATAGGTTGCAATGTTAAGAGTTTCGCTGAGCTGTTCTACTTCTCTGTATCCCTTGCCGCTGAATTTAATATCATAGTTTCCCTGCGCAAGCTCTTTTGCCGTATTGTTGATATTTTCGATAGGCATAGCTATAAGCCTTGAAAATGATACGGAAACAAAAACTGCAATGAGAATAAATACAGCAGTGATAATGCGAAGCTGATAAGTAAGCGTTTGCTTTGTGCTTGACGATAAAGTAACAGCGGAATAAATAAGCATCAATATTTCCGTATTATCCGAGTCTGTGAAAGATACTGCATATACCATACCTTTATTGTTCTTTTTTTCAAGCTCGGGTTCTTCACCCAGAAAATGATTATCCTTGAACAGAGAGTCCTCTTCAATATCGGTATCAATAATATCAATATACTTTCCGTGATTGTTTCTCGTCTTGATGTAGTAATCGTTTAATACTCTGCTGTTGAGTGAATCTATCTGTCTGCCGACTTCAGGGTTTGATATATAATATTGTTTGTAGTTTCCGTAGATGTCGTGGTTACAGAGAGAAACGCAAAAATCATTTTGTTCGCAGATCGTTTCAATAAGCCGATAAATATTTTTGTTGTCAAAATTCAGACAAATGCTCTCTGCGCATGAGGTTAAATTTTTTGTTTTTATAGCTTTATAGAAGCTCTCTAAGAATACACCCTGAAACAGCCAAAGCGTTATTACCATAATTATCGTAAAGGAAAAGAAACAGGTACTGAGCCATGTCATAAGCGAGTGTTTTCTTTTTCCTTTTAATAAAAATAATAATCTTTTTACAGGTTCGATAATAAAATCAATAACTTCTCTAAACATAGACTTATGCTTCAAACCTGTAACCGACGCTTCTTATTGTGACAATACAGCGGCTGTATTCTCCCAGACTTTTTCTCAGAAGCTTAATGTGAGTGTCGAGTGTACGGTCATCTCCGAAGAAGTCATAGCCCCATACATGGTTGATAAGCTTTTCTCTCGAAAGTGCTATTCCCTTGTTTTTTACCATATAGAAAAACAGCTCATATTCCTTTGGAGTCATTTCAACTCTTTGACCGTTAATAGTTACGATACGTGCACTGAAATCTACCTCAAGACCTTCGTATTTAAATACATCTCTCTTTTTGCCTTCGTCAAGAGCAGTTCTTTTCAGTACGGCATTGATTCTCATCATAAGCTCTTTAGGTGAAAACGGCTTAACGACATAATCGTCGATTCCAAGCTCAAAGCCGTGAATTTTGTCGTACTCCTCGCCTCTTGCAGACAGCATGATTATTGGGGTTGAGTTTCTCTTGCGAATTTCTCTGCAGGCAGAGAAGCCGTCAAGCTCGGGCATCATTACGTCCATAATGATAAGGTCAAACTGATTTCTTGTACAAATAGAGATAGCCTCCAGACCGTCGGTAGCCTCAGTTACCTCATGTCCCTCAAACATTGCATACTTTTTGATAAGCTCTCTTATTCTGTATTCATCATCAACTACTAATATCTTACTCATAATACATTACAGCCTTTCTGAAATTGATTTTTTGTGTACATAAAAACATTAAAATTAATGTGAAATCTATGTGAATTATTGAAAATACATTTAATAATATTGTATCACATAAAAATTTATATTGAAATACCTTTAATAATATTTTATAATAATTTTTGAAAGTTTTTTTCAGATGAAAGGATAATATTATGGATACAAGACAGATAGAGGCAAGCGAGATAACTCTTGCCGTAAAGAAAATGTTTATGGACTGCAACTACTTTATTGGTGACGATATTCTGTCGGCTATAAAGTCATCTTATGAAGAAGAAAGTCTGCCTGTTGCAAAAGACGTATTAAAACAACTCATAGATAATCATGAGATAGCGTCAAGCGAGGAGATACCCATTTGTCAGGATACGGGAATGGCAGTGCTGTTTGTAGAATACGGCGACAAGGTGACTGTTGCAAACGGAAGCTTTACAGACGCAGTGAACGAGGGAGTACGCAGAGCGTATATTGACGGTTATCTGAGAAAGTCGGTAGTGAGCGATCCTGTATTTGATCGTATAAATACTAAGGATAATACACCTGCCGTTATACATACTCAGATAGTGCCGGGAGATAAAATAAAGATCACCGCAGGCGGAAAAGGCTTCGGAAGCGAGAATATGTCTGCCGTAAAAATGCTCACACCGTCCGCAGGTGTTGAGGGTGTAAAGAAGTTTATTCTCGATACAGTAGCACACGCAGGACCTAATCCGTGTCCTCCTATGGTTATAGGCGTAGGAATAGGCGGCACGTTTGAAAAAGCGGCAGAGCTTGCAAAGCGTGCGACTATGAGAAGAATAGATACGTCTAATCCCGATAAGAGATATGCAGAGCTTGAAAAGGAGCTGCTTGAAGAGGTAAACAAGATGAACATAGGTCCGGCAGGTCTGGGCGGAAAAACAACTGCTCTCGGACTTAATATAGAAACATACCCTACTCATATTGCGGGAATGCCCGTTGCGGTGAATATATGCTGTCATGCAAGCCGTCATAAAGAGTGCGTTATATAACAGGGGGTACGATATAATGAAAAAGATAACATTTCCGATAACAGAAGAACAGTTAAATGACTTAAAGGCAGGCGACAGAGTTCTTGCAAGCGGTTATCTTTATACCGCAAGAGACGCAGCGCATAAGCGTATGTATGAGCTGCTGCAAAATGGCAAAGCCTTGCCGATAGACGTAAAAGGACAGACGATATATTATGTAGGCGCAGCACCTGCAAAACCCGGTTATGCCGTAGGACCATGCGGACCGACTTCATCATACAGAATGGATAAATACGCTCCCTCACTGCTTGACTGCGGCTTAAAAGTTATGATAGGCAAGGGTATAAGAAATGATGATGTCATAGAGTCTATGAAAAATAATAACGCAGTTTATCTTATAGCAATAGGTGGTGCGGCGGCTCTTATCGCAAAGAGTATAACCAAATCCGAGCTTGTGTGTTATGAAGATCTCGGAACAGAGGCTATATACCGCTATGAAGTAGAAGATATGCCCTTGATAGTCGGCATCGACAGCAAGGGCGGAAATGTGTACAAAAGATAATAAGCAATAGATGAAAAACGAGCTGTCCGAAATTATTAAGACAGCTCGTTTGGTTATGAAAAGTTTATATAGTATCTGCCAGGTTCGCCCGATATTTCCACGGTATATTCTTTATTTCTTTTAAGGCTGCATTTTGCAGTTTGTCCCGCAGATATTTGCAGATCATCATAAATGATATTATTTTCATCGTCTTTTATACAAAAGCTAAGCGTACCGGGATTATTGGCATGATTGGTTATTTCCATTTTGTAAAAAACAGAGTCGTATAATAATGTATCTGATTTATACTGTAGATCATCGGGCTTTGAAAACGACAGATCTACAAATTCGCTGCTGTCTGTAATCTGAGCGAACGCATAATACTTCGGAAAAAAGAAGTGGTTTAGAACACTTATTTCTTGAACTGACCACATACCGCAAAGCATTATTATGATCGTTAAGAATACGGATAAAAGAATTTTTATTATATTAAAAATTCGAATTTTCTTAAAAGGGTCTTTTTCAAGCCTGATCTCTTCTTTACTTATATTTTGTTTCGGAACATCAGCCGTCATTTGTGTATAAATGACTTTACAACTGTTACACTCGTTTATGTGTTCTTTAACCTCCTTGCTTGTTTCTTCACTGCACAGAGAATCTATATACAGCGGCATAATGTCTTGAATAATATTACAGGGTATGTCCATTTTCACTCAGCCTTTCTGTAAGTTTTTGTTTTGCACGAAAGAAATTTACTCTTGCCCAGTTTTCATTTTTGTTATAAATATCTCCTATTTCTTTATACGACAGCTCTTCAAATACTCTCAGCTTTATTATATCGCAGTAAGGTTCTTTAAGAGAATCTATTGCTTTTAATACGGCAGTATAAAACTCTTGTTTTATGTAATCGTCTTCTATATTATTTGGTGCAGACGGTTCAAAAAGCAATTCATCTATTCCGATAGTGTTGTAATGCTTTGCTTTTTTCAGATAGTCGCAGTAACAATGCTTGCCTATCTGATAAAGCCACGTTATCATTTTACAGCTTCCGTCATAGCGGTCAATACTTTTATACGCTTGATAAAATGTTTCCTGCATAAGATCTTCGGCAAGCTCGTTGTTATGAGTTAAGAACAAAAAGTATTTTTTCAATCGTAATGAATATTCTTCATATATATTATCCTCTTTCATAATGATAAGTTCTCCGTTCCTTTATCTGTTATATTAATAGAAGAAATATTGATTTTGTTACATTTAAAAATAAATTTTTTATCTTTAAGTGAAAAATATATGAAATAATATTGAAACTTAGATGTAATTACTTGATTGTCAAATCTTATATGATATAATAAATAGTGAAAATATAAAAAAGGAGTGATTTTTTATGCAAAAATTACGTTTGCCGGTATTCCTGCTGGCACTTGTTATGATCTTTCAAAG
>JAFOMO010000129.1 GCA_017418905.1 Clostridia bacterium
GATACAACAGGAATAGTAATTACGGCAACATACAACAACGGCACTGCAAAAGATGTAACAAGCGAAGTTACGTATTCGGGCTTCAGCAGTTCCTCAGCGGGTGAGAAAACAGTTACGGTATCATATTCGGGCAAATCAACGACCTTTAAGGTTACAGTTTTGCCGCTTGAATTGATAAGCATAGCAGTAACTACACCTCCAACAAAGACAACATACTACATAGGTGAAGCTTTCAGCAAGACGGGAATAAAAGTAACAGCTACATATAATAACGGATCTACAAAGGACGTAACGAGCAGTGTTACATACAGCGGCTTTGACAGTTCCACAGCAGGAGAAAAGACTATTACCGTTACATATCAGGACAAAACAACGACCTTTATAGTTTCTGTAATAGACCTTGAAGTAAAGAGTATTGCCGTTACAACACAGCCGACAAAGAAAACATACTATGTAGGTGAAGAGCTTGATACAACAGGCATAAAAATTACGGCAACATACAACAACGGAAGTACAAAAGACGTAACAAAAGATGTTTCTTATTCGGGATTTGACAGCTCTACCGCAGGCGATAAGACAGTAACAGTTTCTTATTCGGGCAAAACAGCGACCTTTACCGTTAAGGTAATTGATGTAGTAGTCACAAAAATTGCCGTAACAACACAGCCTGCAAAGAAAACATACTATATAGGCGAACAGCTTGATACAACAGGAATAGTAATTACGGCAACATACAACAACGGCACTACAAAAGATGTAACAAGTGATGTTACGTATTCGGGTTTTGACAGCTCAACGGCAGGAACTAAAACTGTAACAGTATCGTATCAAGGCAAGACTACAACATTTACAGTTACGGTTTCAGCGGTTAAGGTATCAAAAATAGAGGTCACAACACCTCCCACAAAGACAACATATTTGATTGGTGAAAAGCTTGATACAACGGGAATAGCAGTTACAGCAACATATAACAACGGTACTGCAAAAGATGTAACAAGCGAAGTTACGTATTCGGGCTTCAGCAGTTCCTCAGCGGGTGAGAAAACAGTTACGGTATCATATTCGGGCAAATCAACGACCTTTAAGGTTACCGTCTTACCCCTTGAATTGATAAGCATAGCAGTAACTACACCTCCCACAAAGACAACATACTACATAGGTGAAGCTTTCAGTAAGACGGGAATAAAAGTAACAGCTACATATAATAACGGCTCTACAAAGGACGTAACAAGCAGTGTTGCATACAGCGGCTTTGACAGCACCACAGCAGGAGAAAAGACTATTACAGTTACATATCAGGACAAAACAACGACCTTTACGGTGACTGTACTCGATCTTGATGTGAAGAGTATAGCAGTAACAAAACAGCCAACTAAAAAAACATACTATATCGGAGAAGAGCTTGATACAACAGGAATAAAAATAACGGCAACATACAACAACGGCTCTACAAAAGATGTAACAAGTGATGTAACATATTCGGGCTTTGACAGTTCAACTTCAGGCACAAAAACCGTTACGGTTTCTTATTCCGGCAAAACAACGACCTTTACTGTTACAGTTGCTGCACTCGCAGTATCAAAAATTGAGGTAACAACACCGCCGGATAAGAAAAGCTATTATATCGGTGAACAGCTTGACACGACGGGAATTAAGGTCACCGCCATATACAACAATGGAAGTTCGGCAGATGTTACAAATGATGTAACATATTCAGGCTTTAGCAGTACATCTGCAGGCGAAAAGACGGTAACGGTAAAATACTCCGGCAAATCAGCTGCATTCAAGGTTACAGTTCTGCCGCTCGAGGTCATAAGCATAGCAGTGACCACACCTCCGACAAAAACCACCTATTATATAGGCGAAAAGCTTAATACCAGCGGAATAAAGATTACAGCAGAATTCAATAACGGTACTTCAAAAGAGGTAACAAGCGGTATAACTTATTCAGGCTTTGACAGCACGACCGCAGGAGAAAAGACTGTTACAGCGACATACAGCGGAAAAACAGCCGCCTTTACAGTAACGGTTATCGGACTTGAAGTTGAAAGCATTGCCATTACAACTCAACCGAAAAAGAAAACATACTACATAGGTCAGTACCTTGATACTACAGGTATAAAGGTTACCGCAACATATAATAACAAAAGCACAAAGGACGTAACGAGCGATGTAACGTATTCGGGCTTTTCCAGCTATTCGGCAGGCGAGAAAACCGTTACTGTTGCATATCAGGGCAAAACAGCAGCTTTTAAAATAACGGTTGTCGAACTTGCCGTTACAAGTATTGCCGTAACATCACCTCCTCAAAAGACTAACTATCTGATAGGAGAGGTTCTTGATACAACAGGAATAGTAATTACGGCAACTTACAATAACGATACTACAAAAGATGTAACAAGCGAGGTAACGTATGAGGGCTTTAGCAGCTCATCATCAGGACAAAAAACTGTTTATGCTAAGTATTCAGGCAAATCCGCAAGCTTTAAAGTTACCGTATTGCCGCTTGAGGTTACAAGTATCGAGATAACTTCACTTCCTGCAAAAACCACATATTTTGTCGGTGAAACATTTAATAAAAGCGGTATCAAGATAACAGCGGCTTATAACAACGGCAGTACAAGAGATGTTACAAGCTCTGTATCATACAGCGGCTTTGACAGTTCATCAGCAGGCACAAAAACTATAACTGTCAAATTCAGCGGCAAAACTGCAGAGTTTACTGTTACAGTAAAAGAGATACTTATTGAAAATATCGAAATAACTTCTCTTCCTTCAAAAACAAGCTACTATGTAGGAGAAGCGTTCAGTTCAACCGGAATCAGGGTCTACGCTGTCTATAATAACGGCTCGAGAAAAGACGTTTCAACCAAAGTAACATATTCGGGCTTTGACAGCTCCACTGCAGGCACAAAAACGATAACAGTCTCTTATGAAGAAAAAACTGCTGAGTTTGACGTTTATATTATTGATAACGAAGTATCTAAGATCACGATCACAAAAACACCAACCAAAACTGTATATTATACAGGCGAAGAAATTGATCTTACCGGAATTACAGTTATCGCACAGTATTCAAACGGCACTAAAGAAGATATTTCTTCACGTATAAACAGCGTACGCAATTTTGATAATACAAAAGAAGGACAGCAGACTGTTGAAATAGAATACGGCGGTAAAACTGCCGCCTTCACAGTTACCGTAAATAAGCTTGAGATCAAACAGCTTGATCTGACACCGCCTACTAAAACTGAATACTTTATCGGTGAAGAGGTAGATTATTCGGGCATGGCAGTTATAGCAGTCTATAACAGCGGTTTGAAAGAAGATGTTACAGCTGATGTAACAATAAGCGGTGCAGATACGTCGCAGGCAGGAACATTTACTGTTACGGCTTCTTATCAGACAAAAACAGCATCCTTTAAAATTACAGTTCTGAAATCAGAGGTCGTTTCGATAACGCTTGTTGAGCCGACAAAGAAGGAATACTTTGTAGGTGAATCGTTAGACCTTTCGGGCATGACAGTTACCGCATATATGTCTGACGGCAGCTCGGAGATAGTATCCGATAAGGTAACAGTTTCCGGCTTTGACAGTACTGCTGCCGGCAATAAGACAATAACTGTTTCGTATGCTTCAAAGAGTGCTTCCTTCGATATAACAGTCAAAGAAAAACAGGTCGAGTTTACCGGATTCGTTATAACTCTTCCTCTGAAGCTGAATTATTATGTCGGTGAACCCTTTGATCCATACGGTATGGAGATCCTCGCTGCATATTCCGATGAAACTGCCGAAGATGTTACCGAAAAAGCAACGTTATCGGGATTTGACTCACGCACAGCAGGTGTTAAAACTATAACTGTTGAATATAATGGGCATACAACAAGCTTTGATGTTACAGTTTATGATGTAGTTCTTGACCATATAAGCGTTACTCCTCCCGATAAAATGCAGTATACTGTCGGTGAAGCACCCGATATGACAGGGTTTAGCGTAACAGCGTATTATTCGAACGGCAGCTTTAATGATGTTACCGATAAAGCGACGGTAAGCGGTTTCGATACATCAGAGGCAGGCGTTAAACAGGTCAATGTAGAATATGAAGGCATGACATCATCCTTTGAGATCGTAGTGTTGGAGGCAGTTGTATATCTCGATCGTATCGAGTTGACACCTCCCGAAAAGACTTTATATTATGTAGGTGAAAGCCTTGATACAACAGGTATGAAGGTATTGGCATATTACTCGGACGGATCTGCTGTTGATGTTACCGAATTTGTAAATGTTACAGGCTTTGACTCTCAGACAGCAGGAAAGCAGGTTATCACGGTAGAGTATGACAGCAAAACAGCAGAGTTTGAGATAGAAGTCAAACAGGCTGTATTGACAGCGTTGGAGATTAACGAACCTGATAAAAAAGAGTATAATATCGGAGAAGAATTAGACCTCACAGGCTTTGTATTGTGGGCAGTTTATGATAACGGCGAGAAGATCAGAGTTGAAGATGGATATGCAGTTACAGGCTTTGACAGTACAACAGCCGGAACAAAAACTGTTACGGTTGAGTATATGGGCATTTCGGTACAGTTTACTGTTATTGTATTGGAATCGTCTGAATATGTATTGGGCGATGTTAACGATGACGGCAAAATAACTGCAAGAGACGCACTAATTGTTCTCAGGTGCTCAATAGGACTTGTAACCGACATATCACCTGATGCTGTAAATGCAATGGACGTTGACAAAAACGGAAGGATCACTGCGGCAGACGCACTTCTTATACAGCGTTATGCGGTAGGTCTGGTAAAAGAATTATGATTGGAATTTAGGGGAGTGAATCTGATGAAGATCACATTTTTAGGTGCGGCTCACGAGGTTACAGGCTCGTGTACGCTTATCGAAACGGGCGGTACAAGGTTCTTGGTAGACTGCGGAATGGAGCAGGGACCCGATATATACGAAAACAGCGATCTGCCCGTCTTGCCCGGAGAGATAGACTTTGTGCTGTTGACTCACGCTCACATTGACCATTCGGGCAAGCTGCCCTTGCTTGTGTCGAAGGGCTTTGACGGTAAAATTTTTGCTACCGCTGCAACTGTAAGACTTTGCGGTATAATGCTTATTGATTCCGCACATATTCAAGAGATGGAAGCAGAGTGGAAAAACAGAAAATCAAAAAGAAGCGGCGGTGCAGTATATACTCCGATGTATACTGCTCGCGATGCAGAAAACTGTTTGAAGCTCTTCCGTCCTTGCCGATATGACAAGCATATAAAGATCACAGACAATATCTCTGTAAGATTTATTGACGCCGGTCATCTTTTAGGCTCATCTTCAATAGAAATAAGCATAACCGAAAACGGTGTCACAAAGGTGATACTGTTTTCGGGAGATGTGGGCAACATTAACAGACCGCTTATCAGGAATCCTCAAAAGCCCGAATATGCCGATTATGTTGTAATAGAATCCACATACGGCAACAGACTTCACGGACAGCGAGCAGATTATGCAAGCTCTTTGACAAAGATAATCTATGAAACCTTTGAAAAGGGCGGCAATGTTGTTATACCTTCATTTGCTGTTGGCAGAACTCAGGAGATGCTCTACCTTATAAGAGAGATAAAAGAAAAGGGTCTGCTGAAGAAATTCGGAAATTTCCCCGTTTGGGTAGACAGTCCGTTGGCAGTTGAGGCAACTGAGATATACGGCGAGGATATGTATGATTACTGTGACGAAGAAACACTTGCACTTCTTCATTCGGGAATAGATCCCATAAAGTTTTCAAACCTGAATCTTGCAATTACTACCGATGATTCCGTAGCTATAAACAATGACCCTAATCCGAAGGTAATACTTTCAGCCAGCGGAATGTGCGAGGCAGGCAGAATACGTCACCACTTAAAGCATAATCTCTGGCGTGAAGAATCTACTATATTGTTTGTAGGCTATCAGGCAGAGGGAACTCTCGGAAGAACTCTTATAGACGGCGCAAAGGCTGTAAGGCTTTTCGGTGAGGAGATAACAGTAAAAGCAAGAATTGACACAATGGACGGTATAAGCGGTCATGCCGATATGGATATGCTCATAAACTGGTTGGGGCATTTGCAAAACCGCCCCGAAATGGTTTTTGTCAATCACGGTCACGATACAGTGTGCGATGATTTTGCGCAGACTATTATACGCAAATTGTCATTCCCGGCTGCTGCACCGTATAACGGAGCTGAGTATGAGCTTATCGAGTATAAATGCTTAAACTACGGCAATACAGTGAAGCTTAAAACTAAGGTCAATAAACGTGCGGCTGCTGTTTATGAAAGACTTGTTCAGGCAGGACAAAGACTTCTTGCGGTCATTGAGCAAAACAAAGGACTTGCAAATAAAGACCTCGCAAAATTTGCAGATCAGATAAACGATCTCTGCAATAAGTGGGAAAGAAAGTAAAAAAATACATCAGAAATACCCTGCTCTCCGGAAAAACAGAGAGCAGGGTTTAAGGAACTGTTCATCAATAACTTTTAATTTCTGCTTGTCTGATTCGTCCTGCACAGCGTTAAATTTTCTTGAAATACGTCAGTGTTCCGGCGAAAATTTGCCTTGTGCAGAACAAATTATCCTAAGCATAAATTTAAAAGTTATTTCTTCACAGTTCCAAAGGAGTTCAAACATGAAAAAATTGTCGGTTCCGATACTTGAAGTATCAAATCTTATAAAAAAGACGAAAAAAGCTGATATAGAAAGACTTACATTGAATATCCCGAAGGGCGATACAGTGGCAGTTTTGTATAAAAACGAAGAGAACATTTCACTGCTTACAGAAATACTCAGCGGAAAAACAAAGCCCGAAAAGGGAAAGATCTTTTTCAAGGGTGATGATGTAACGGGAGTGAAAAATTCGTTCGGTGTTGTGTATGATACACCCGTACTCTCAAAAAACAGAACTGTTTCGGAATGTGCGTCAGCACCGATAGTGAAACGAGGACTTGCAAGGAGTATGGCTTGCGTGCTTGTGTCGAAAGAGGCTAAAGTGTTCGGGCTGGAAGAATACATTGACAGTAAGATAGGCTCTTTGCCAAATGCAATAGCTGCCCGAGCAGAGGTATTTGCAGCTTATATGTGTTCGCATGAGCTGATAGCAATAAACGAGCCGTTTTGCACTGTCGGTGAGGAAGAGAGAAAAGCCGAAATAAAGCTTTTGCTCGATCTGAAAAATTCATCTAAGCTGTCATTATTGGTATTCACAAAGGATATAGAAACAGCATTGCAGTTCGGAGATTATGTAATGGCAGTAAACGAAAAAACAGAGTCAGCCGGAATAATTGCCTGCGATAAGGGCAAGAAAGAAAAAACTATGCAAAAGGTCAAAGAACTGTACGATACGGTTTAGGGTGATTTATTATGAAACATATATTTATAGCAAATCCGAATGCGGGGCAGGGAAAGGCGGTTGCAAATATCTACAACAGCCTTTCATCAATTGACAAATCTGTTGGAACAGAGGTTTATCTTACTAAGGGTAAGTGCGACGCAGAAAACTATATAAAACAGTATATGCAGAAAGCAACCGAGCAGGTGCGGTTTTATGCCTGCGGCGGCGACGGTACTATATATGAAGTTGTAAACGGCGTTGCGCCCTTTCCTCTGGCAAGCTTTACGGTATATCCCTGCGGCAGCGGAAACGACTTTGTTAAGACCTTCGGAAAAAAAGAGGACTTCTTAAATATAAGCGATCTTGTAAACGGTGAAGAAATTCCTATCGACATTATTAAGGTCAATGATCGTTTTTGTGTAAATGCTTGTCATTTCGGTTTTGATACGTTTGTTGCAAAGAAAATGGACGAATTAAGAAGTAAGCCCGTTATAGGCGGCAAAAACGTATATACAACAAGCGTTGCATTGGGGCTTGCAAAGGGTATGAGAAGCAAAGCGAAGCTGACCGTTGACGGAAAGACTGTAACAGACGGTGAATTTCTGTTATGCACCATTGCAAACGGACAGTATGTAGGCGGTAAGTATAAGTGTGCGCCGAAAGCCGTTGTAAATGACGGTTTTATGGAGTTTTGCGTTGCAGACCCTATAACCCGGATGACTTTTTTACGTCTTGCAAAGTACTACGAGCAGGGAACACATCTTGAAGACAAAAGATTCAAAGATTTTCTGCATTATACACGCTGCAAGCACGTTGACATACAGGCGGAAGAGGGCTTTTCAATTGCGCTTGACGGCGAGGTAATATCTACAACAAATGCTGCGGTGGATATAATACATAACGGAATAAAAATGGCATTGCCAAAGTCAATTCTGAAAAGTAAATTGAATTCAATAATCTGATATGCAAAGGCACACCCTGTTTTAAGAGTGTGCCTTGATTGCTGCATATTGATAACTTTCAAAAATTTGAAAAAAAGTTTGACAAAAAACTTTAATTATTCATAATTTCTTTACTTATTCAACAACCGTAATTCAGATAATGCTTTTCTCCAGATCGGTCTTAAGCTTTTGTATGATCTTCTTCTCCAGCCTTGATATATACGACTGCGAAATACCGAGCATATCGGCAGTTTCTTTCTGAGTGTGCGCAGTTTCTCCGTTCATACCGAACCTGAGATCAACAATTTCTTTCTCGCGTTTTGAAAGCTTTGATACAGCAGTATGAAGAAGATCGTGTTCAAGCTCTTTTTCGAGATCGGCATTCACGCTGTCTGCGTCACTTCCGAGAATATCGCTGAGTAAAAGCTCGTTTCCGTCCCAGTCAACATTCAAAGGCTCATCAATCGACACTTCACGGTGCATTTGCGAGATCTTTCTCAAATGCATAAGTATCTCGTTTTCGATACACCTTGAAGCGTATGTGGCAAGCTTGATGTTTTTTTCGGGGCGAAAGGTGTTTACAGCCTTTATAAGCCCGATAGTACCTATCGAGATAAGATCTTCAAGCGATACGGCAGATGATTCAAACTTTTTTGCAATATAGACTACCAATCTTAGATTATGCGTTATAAGCGGTTCTCTTGCCGTTTCGTCACCCTGCAAGATACGTTCGATAACTTCTCTTTCTTCTTCCTTTGTAAGAGGGGGCGGCAGAGTTTCCGCACTGTTTATGTAGTATATAGGCTTGCTTTCCGAGGAAAGTTCAATAAACATACCCTTTATTGATGATATTATTGATCTGATATTCATTCTTACACCCTTTCAATCCAATAGTTCATAAGGTATTATCGCTTGAAAATCACCTTGTATATTATCGTCCCGACACAATGCTATGTATGCGTTTTTGGTGCAGGGATCGTCATTTATACACACCTTTTCCGCCTTGAAACACGGCATTATACCTTTGCCGCCCACCGTTGTGAACGGTATGAACCGTATGTTGTTTATGCTTTCACGATATTCCAGTGTTCTGACCGTTTCATACTCTGCTATCTCTGCCGGAGTAATGCTTTGCGCCGTACTTCTGCCTATTACAATAACAGGCGATTGAGAAAACGGCTCTTTTAAGCTGCTGCCCGTATCTATCTTCGCCGTTACCCTTAAAGCGTTGCCGCAGTTGAAAACCGTTAATATACAAAAACTGTCTGTACCTTCGTAATTGCCCGTAAGATAATACATACCTTTGAATATGATGTAGCATAATACGGAATATATTATAAGAAGTACGGGTGACAGCTCTATATATACAACGCTGTTCTTGATAAAAAGCTTTTGCGGCGAGAATAAAAAACACAATGCCGTTACAATTCCTCCGAAAATAAATGTTGACAGAATAAAAACAGCATACAGCTTGATAAACGTCCTTTTCTTTTTGTACCCAAATGCGGAATATACCGTTATTATACTTATCAGAGTTTTCAGCAGTATATCAACAGCGATCGGAAGTACGGGCAGCAGTATGCATAAAGAACATACTGCGCCGACAACCGAGCCTGTTATAAGTCTTTTAACGCTTATTTCTGTGTGTGTATAAAATGACGCTGCCGATAATATCAGATAGTTTATTATAAGGTTTACGCAAATGAGAATATCAATATATACTGTCTGCACTGTTGTCACCTCACGTTTATTATCTCATATAAGCAAAGAAAAGAATGTCAAATTGAGAAGTAGATTTATAATTGATCGTGCAGTGAAAAAAAGTTCTTCGCACCTGTTATAGACAAAATCTGCGTTTTATGTTATAATGTGTGCGATACCTATAAAGACAGTCTGATAAAAAGCATACAATTACGCTTATTTAATAAAAGATTATTATATAATGAAATAGATCTTTTTTGATCTGATGAGGTGTTGTTTGGTATATGGAAAAATATGTTTCCGATTTTTTGAAAACAGCGGCGGATAATATTCGCTGTATAATAACAGGTAACTTTACAGAGGGCGTTACAGACCTCAATACATTGGGCAATCATGCGCTTTTGCGTATCGACCGCAAGTCTGTTACACCGTCGGTAAAGAATCTCCCAAAGCTTACCGCAGAACAAAAGAAACAGATAAAAAAATTTTACTCTCCGTATGTCATGTTCATGACAACACGCTACCATAGATTATATACTGCAAATTACGGTGAGTTTCACCCGGAGTTTTTCCCCGAAGAATTTTATGCGATGTATATTGACCGCTATTACAGCGACCGTGAAGAGGCTCGCTATTTAGATAACAAATGCTATTATTACAGAATATTCTCAAATGTACATATGCCCGAGCTTATCGCAATGCGAATAGGCACAACGTGGCTCAACGCAGATCAAGAGCCTATAACACAGCAGCAGGCATCATTGCTTGTGAAAAAAGAAAAAGAGGCAGTAGTTAAAAAAGCCGTAAATTCCGAGGGCGGTTTCGGGGTATCTTTCGTGAAGGGAGAAGAATTATATAATACCTTTACAGACACAATGAACAGCATAGGTTGTGATGTTGTTATTCAGAAACCTGTAAAGCAGCACAGCTCATTTGCCGCACTTCACCCTGATTCGGTAAATACAATAAGAGTTGTTTCTCTGCTCAGATCCGATAATGTAAAAATATATGCCGCCGCACTGAAAATAGGAACAGGCGGTTCTCGTACAGACAACGGGTGTCAGGGCGGAATATACTGCGGCTTGAACAGTGACGGCAGCTTAAAAAATTACGGGATACTCGATAACGGAACACTGCTTTACGAACATCCCGATCTGCATTATAAGTTTTCCGAAAAAAAGTTATGTCACCTTGACCGTGTGTTTGAGCTTGTGAAAAAAGCACACCCGTTTATGGGACATTTCAGACTTATCTCGTGGGACGTAACTGTTGATGAAAACGGTGACGCCGTATTAATAGAGGCAAATCTTTCACTTGGCGGTATAAACGATGTGCAGATGTGCTGCGGTCCTCTTTTCGGTGAGGATACAAAAGCAATACTTGATGAGGCTTTGCAGGGTAAAAGGAGGTTTACTACTCTGATATGAACCGTGACAATAAATTTCTGAAGGTGCAATACTTAAAGAACCTTTTTCCGATAATATTTTCAGTGCTTGGCGGTACTATAAACGCTTTGATAGACAGCGTTTTCGTTTCGCTGTTTCTCGGAGAAGAAGGACTTGCTGCTGTAAATGTTTGTATGCCTATTTATCTTGTGATATGTACCTTCGGTTCTCTGATTGCCGCAGGTGCCTCTGTAATGTCGTCTCAGGCAACGGGAAAAGATGATATGAAGCGTGCTGTCTGGTGTTACAGAGTTGCATTTATGATGAATATTATTCTCGGAGCGGTATTTACTGCGGCCGGCATTTTGCTGTGTGACCCGATCTCAGGGCTGCTCTCTCAAAACGGCAGCTTGAAGGATTATGTATATATATACAGCTTTATTACTATGATAGGCATACTCCCGACAATGCTTTCTTATCTTCCTATGTATTATCTGCAAATGGAAGGCAAAATGAAGCATATAACAGTGTCAATGATAATGATGATAACTCTTGATACAATGCTTGACTGGGTGCTGATGTATATTTTTGATATGGGAATATACGGCGCAGCGTTTGCAAGCTTGTTTTCGTGTCTTATCACTTGTATTTACAGCTATATTTCAATGGAAACAGGTTATTCCAATTATCATATAAAGCCTGTGTCTTTAAAGCTTTCCTATATTAAAGAAATAATCAGGTACGGAAGTCCCTCTGCTCTCGGAAATTTTACCGATGCCGCAAAGCTTTTATTACTCAACGCATTGTTTCTTAAATTAGGCGGTGCGTCTGTCGTGGCAGTCTGGGCTGTTATTAATTCGCTGTCTGAGCTTGCTGTTTCTATAACATCCGGTGTTCCGCAGGCGGCTGCGCCAATGGTTGCGGCATATTATACCGCAAGAGAAAACAGCGGTCTGCGCATACTTATGAAGCTTCAAATAAAATACGGTCTGACTATTGCCGCAATATTCGGTATTATACTAACTGCAATGCATTTACCGCTTGAAATGGTATTTTCGGTAAGCGAAAGACTATTTCTGCCGCTTGTGTGCCTTTCGGTATATATTTTGTTTGACCTTATAAGCAGTGTGTTTATATCGTTTTTTCAAACGACAGACAGAGTATTGCTGTCAAATATACTTGTTGTTTTCAGAAGATTTCTTTTTCCTGTGGGAACTGCTGCGCTCGTATTGTTCTTTGGCGGATATACTTGGTTGTTCTTGCCCATAGGAAGTATTCTCACAATACTTGCCGGAATGATCTGTACAGCTATTGTGTGGCGTTCAGAGAGTAAGGTGAAGCGTTACCTTTCAAAGCTTCTTTTGCTTGACGATTATCTTGAACGTGAGAAAAAAGTTATTGACTTTTCGATAGTTCCCGAAAATGAAATAATATGCAACGCAAGTGAACAGATCATTGATTTTTGTTCAGAAAACAAAATGAACAGTCGGCAGACTATGAAATTACAGCTTGCAATAGAAGAACTGCTCACCATTATTGCAAGAAAAAATACGGGTATGGAAAGCATTGACCTCAGAGCATTTGCCCTTGATGATGTAATAGGTCTGCGTATACGCTGCGCAGGACATAGGTATAACCCGTTTGAAAATCAGGCTGATATTGACGATGACGAAATGTTGGGAATAGCAATTCTTATAAGACTTTCAAAAAATGTTTCGTTTACCTATTCTCTCGGAATAAATGTAATTAATATTGCTTTTGAAAATAATACGAATGTGAATAAATAGAATGTGTTCGTAAATATAGTTTACAAGAAGAGGGTGTTGCAATGCAGGATCACATATTGGAAGGACAATGCAAAAAAGCAGCCGAAATAAATAAAGAAAACCTTTTTCGCTTGATGAATGACAATAAAGATACGGTGTTTGGAAAATTACACCGATTTTCGGAAATAGATACTATTGACCGGTATAAAATGAACGTACCATTGACAGATTACTCATATTACAGAAAATACGTAACCGAAATGCGATCGGGCAAAGATAATGTACTGACATCGTATCACGTAGAGGGGTACTGCAAGACCTCGGGTACTGAAGGAAACGCAAAATATATACCTGTAACCGGCGAGGCATTAAGCAGATATTCAGATCAATCGGAAAGATACCCTATGCATATTCTCAAACAAGCCGGCAAGGGGAAGAGGCTGTATATCAATATTTTCAGAACCGAACCGGGCAGTCGGGATTCAAGACCGCTGCTTTTTTCCGAGCTTTATAATGCATGGCTATGCGAACAGGGCTTGCTTGATACATCAACGCAGGCAGGCGGAAAAGAGTTGCTTTTTAACAGTGCCGGGCAGGATTCACTTTATGCAAAGGTATGTATAGCTTTCTTAACTGAAGATCTTGTTACGATCGAAGCTCCGTTTATGTATGATATACTTCATTTTTTTGTGTATATGGAGAGAAACTGGAAAAGTATACTTGACGATCTAAGAAAGCATATTATACCTAAGCAGATCGAGCTTTCGGATTCGATAAGAGAAATTATCCTCTCGTATCCTGCGGATACAAAGAGGCTTAACGATATAGAAAACGAGTGCGCAAAAGGATTTGACAACATAGCTTTGCGCTTGTGGAAAGATCTGTCACTTATAAACGGTATAAGCTCTCGTGCTTATACCGCTGAGGATAATGCGCTCACACGCTACACGGGCAGTGTACGCAAGCAGCATTTGTGCTACTGTTCTTCTGAGTGTTACATAGGCAATCCTGTTGCAGATGATGATTTCGGCTATGTTCTTATGCCGAACAGCGCATTTTTTGAGTTTCTTGTCTATGGCTCGGAAAGCGAAGAAACATTTCTTCCAAACGAGCTTGAAGCAGGCAAATTGTATGAGCCTGTAATAACGAATTTTTCGGGCTTATACAGGTATTGTTTAGGCGATATTGTAAAGGTAACAGGATATATGCATGAAAGCCCCGTGTTTGAATTTATGTTCAGAAAAAATCAGGCAATAAATATTGCCGGAGAAAAAATGTATACATATCAGCTTGAAGAAGCTGTTGAAATATTGAGAGCTGATATTGATGTATTATCATTTTGTTTCGGAGCGTCTACCCTGAGTATTCCGGGATATTACTTCCTCATTGCCGTTACAGACGGCAATGTTGATAAAAGGAGTTATGCAAGGCTGCTTGATTCTGCTTTGTCAAATGTCAATGAAGATTATCTTGATCTCAGAAGACTCAGAAACCTTGCACGCCCACGATTTTTCAGTGTCAGTGACGAAAGGTATAACGAGATAATGAACAGCTTTTTTCCGTCGGACAGACATAATAAGCCGATACACGTATTAAAGCAGGAGATCGTAGAAGCAATATTGAAGGAGGTCAGAAGCTATGAAACATAAAAAAATGGTAAAGCTGAGGACTAAATTTTTTCTTATACTAACTTGTGTTGTAGTATTGATAACTTCGTCAATGGTATTTGTGGGAGTTATGATATACAAAGACGCAATAATTAAGAGATATAACGAGATGGGTTATCAGACGGCAGACGCTGTATCTCGTTATTTTACCGAAGACGAGCTTATGGCGTATAAAAAAGCCGCTGTTGAACATTTGCAGTCTAACGCAGACAGAAACAGGGCGAATTTTATTATGCAAAGCGATCGTTACAAAGAGCTGCAGTCGCTTTTAGATAATATGAGAGACAGCATGGGTGCAAACGATATAAACTTATGTACGTTTGATTTCGATATGCTTATGAATTATGATGCGGAGCTTGACGCAAAAAATCAATGGAATCCGCTTATTTATATTATGGACAGCTATTACAACCCCGATTATCAGCTTTCAATGGGTGACTGCGGTCCGATATTTCCCGAATTCAGCGAGGACATAATACAGTCGTATCTTACCGGCGTTCATTCAAGCAATTATTTTCAGGCGTCGGGTTCTTTCGGTTATACAACTACTGCGCTTTTGCCGATTACAATTGAGGGTAAAACGCAATTGTTTGTTGCTGTTGAAATACCTATGTCAACACTGTGCTCAGACATTTTATCTTTTATATTGAAAATATCCTGCGTATCGGGGGCGGCGGCACTTTTTCTGCTGATAGCAGTTTTGCTTTTCCTCGACAAAACCGTTGTGTCCCCGATAAAGCTTTTGTCAAACGAGGCTTTAAGCTTTGTTTCAAATGATAACGTTGTGTCCGATAAGCTGGGCTTTATAAAGACCCGTGACGAGATACAAACGCTCAGCGAAAGTCTGTTAACGCTTGAACAGGAGATAAACACATACATAGAAAATCTCACCGCAGTTACTGCCGAAAAAGAGAGAATAGGGGCAGAGCTGAATGTTGCAACAAAAATTCAGGCTGATATGCTGCCGAGAATATTCCCGTCATTTTCAGACAGGAAAGATTTTGACATATTCGCCTCAATGCAGCCCGCAAAAGAGGTAGGCGGAGATTTTTACGACTTCTTCTTTGTAGACGAAGACCACCTTGCAATGGTAATGGCAGACGTATCGGGCAAGGGCGTTCCTGCGGCACTGTTTATGGTAATAGCAAAAACTCTTATCAAGAATCGTGCGCAGATGGGAGATAGTCCGTCACAGGTGCTGAGGAACGTAAACGAGCAGTTGTGCGAGGGCAACGAGGCAGAGCTTTTTGTTACGGTATGGCTTGCGATAATTGACCTGAAAACCGGAAAAGGAAAATCTGTGAACGCAGGTCACGAGCACCCTGTTATCTGCCGAAAGGGCGGTAGATATGAGCTTGTGGAATATCGTCATTCTCCGGCAGTCGCAACAATAGAGGGCATTCGCTTTAAAGAGCGTGAGTTTGAACTCGAACCCGGTGACAGGCTGTTTGTATATACAGACGGCGTGCCAGAGGCAACAAACGCAGACAATGTTCTGTATGGTTCGGACAGAATGCTTGAAGCACTCAATCAAGACCTTGAAGCCGAACCCGAACAGCTTTTGCTGAATGTAAAGCATTCTGTTGATGAGTTTGTCGGAGACGCTCCCCAGTTTGACGACCTTACTATGATGGGCTTTACTTATTTCGGAAGAGAAGAACAATAATTATTATTATTATACAAGAAAAACGGCGGTTTTGCGACCGCCGTTTTTTTTGGTTAAAGAAATGAGAGGCGTTGTTTTTATAGTATAATACAGATCATTTTACAAATACTTACCATAACATTAGGAATCGTCAAGAAATAACTTGCACTTTCATGCTCGCCTAATTTGCCCTGTGTGTTGTTACAATACCTTGAAATACGTCAGTATTCCTGCGGTATTGTGCCTAACACAGAACAAATTATTCTTCGCTTGAATTGCACAGCTTATTTCTTGACAATTCCTTAAAAAACTTTTGAGGTATATATGGAAGTAGTAAAAGTAATAACATTATCCTTAGTTTCTATATTTGTAATGTTTGTA
>JAFOMO010000130.1 GCA_017418905.1 Clostridia bacterium
CTTGCACTTTCAAGCTTGTCTAATTTGCCCTGTGTGTCGTTACAATACCTTGAAATACGTCAGTATTCCTGCGGTATTGTGCCTAACACAGAACAAATTATACTTCGCCTGAATTGCACAACTTATTTCTTGACAATTCCTTAGGATAATTTGTTCTGCACGAGGCGAATTTTCGCAGGAATACTGACGTATTTCAAGAAAATTTAACGCTGTGCAGGGCAAATCAGACAAGCAGAAATTAAAAGTTATTGATGAACAGTTCCTAAGGAGGTATGTATTATGGCAAAACCGATAGTGGCTATCGTTGGCAGACCGAATGTCGGAAAATCTACCTTGTTTAATAAGCTGATAGGTCAGCGGCTCTCGATCGTTGACGATACGCCGGGCGTTACTCGTGACAGATTGTACGGCGAGTGCGAGTGGCAGAACAGATCCTTTACCGTTATAGATACCGGCGGAATAGAGCCTAAAACTAACGACATTATTCTTTCTCAGATGAGAAAGCAGGCAGAGCTTGCGATCGAAGCCGCAGATGTAACTATTCTTGTTACCGACGTAAAAACGGGTATGGTGGCTACCGACAGAGATGTTGCCTCAATGCTTCTCAAAAGCGGCGTTCCGGTTGTTTTGTGTGTCAACAAGTGCGACAGCATAGGCGATCCCGATCCGGATTTTTACGAGTTTTATAATCTGGGGCTTGGTGATCCCATTCAGGTTTCGGCGGTTCACGGTCACGGCACAGGCGATCTTCTTGACGCAGTATGTAAGTACTTTCCGCCCGAAACGGAAGAAGAGGAAAACGAAGACTTTATTTCCGTTGCCGTTATCGGTAAACCAAATGCCGGAAAGTCCTCTTTGATTAATAAAATTGTCGGCTCGGAAAGATGTATTGTATCGGATATTGCAGGTACAACAAGAGATACGATAGATACTCTTGTAGAAAACAGTCACGGAAAGTTCAACTTTACCGATACCGCAGGAATACGCAGAAAAAGCCGTGTAGATGACAACATCGAAAAGTACAGTATCTTACGTGCAAAAATGGCAATAGAACGCAGTGATGTATGCGTTATAATGATAGACGCAACAGAAGGCTTTACAGAACAGGATTCAAAGGTTGCAGGTCTTGCGCACGAGGCAGGCAAGGGCTGTATTATCGCAGTCAATAAGTGGGACGCTGTTGAAAAAGACGGTAAAACTATGGATCAGTTCAGAAAAAAGCTTGAAATTGATTTTGCGTTTATGTCTTATGCGCCTATGATATTTATTTCTGCTTTGACAGGTCAGCGCATAGACAAGCTTTTTGAGCTTATAAAGGTAGTTGCAAATTCAAATGCAATGAGAATAAAAACCGGTGTGCTCAATGATATTCTCGCAGAGGCTGTTGCCCGTGTTCAGCCGCCTACGGATAAGGGCAGAAGGCTGAAAATCTTCTATATGACGCAGGCTTCAACAAAACCGCCGACATTTGTTTGCTTTGTAAACAGTGCCGACTTGTTCCATTTTTCTTACAAAAGATACCTTGAAAACAGAATAAGAGAAAGTTTCGGTATGGAGGGAACTCCTATTCATTTTGTTGTGCGTGAACGCAGCGATAATAATAAATAATATCAAAAGAGGGTTGAACAAATGTTAGGTTTGTTTGCGGATTTTCATAATGTACTGAGAATGCTGCTCGTTATGGTAATTGCTTATCTTTTGGGCAGCTTAAACATAGCTATTATTGTAACTAAAATTTTTACGGGCGGCAAGGATATAAGAACAATGGGCAGCGGAAACGCAGGCTTTACAAATGTAATGCGCTCTGTGGGTACGGCTGCCGGAATACTTACTTTTATCGGAGATTTTCTCAAATGCGTTGCCGCTGTTATCGTGGGCGGTCTGATCTGCAAAAATATGACAGGCTCTGCCAATGTTACCGAGCTTTCGGGCTATGGCAGATATTTAGCCGGAATGTGCTGCTTTTTAGGTCACATATATCCTGTATACTTTAAGTTCAAGGGCGGCAAGGGCATTGTAACAATGGCAGCTCTTTCGGCTGTTATAAATTTTCCTGTTTTTGCCGTATCATTCTTATCGTTTGCCATAACCTTTATAATTACAAAAATCGTTTCTATCAGCTCTATTATCGGTTCAAGCGTGCTTGTTGTCGCAACATTTCTGATAACGTATTTTTACAATTATAAAGAGTTGGGCGCAGTATCGTTTGAATATGTTGTTACGGTTTCGATACTTACTCTGGCAATATCCGCAACAACAATTATAAAGCATAGAGCAAATATCAAACGACTTCTCAGAGGCGAGGAGAAAAAGCTTTCGCTGAAAAAGAAGGTAAATTAGGAATCGTCAAGAAATAACCTGCACTTTCAAGCTCGCCTAATTTGCCCTGTGTGTCGTTACAATACCTTGAAATACGACAGTATTCCTGCGGCATTGCGCCTAACACAGAACAAATTATTCTGCGCCTAAATTGCACAACTTATTCCTACACAGTTCCTAAGATAATGAAATAGTCCGATATAATATGCATTATACTTAACATTTTATTTTTTTCAATGATGATATATATACGTATCCACAAGCTTTTTACGGATAACAGCTTTTTCAGCTATTTTTTAATTTCTGTATTTTTCCTTGTAGGTGTATTCATGGCATTTATGATGCCTAAAATGTCGCAGGCAAAGCAGCAGCGTTGTACCGATACTGTTATTGGTATGATTGTTGATGTCAGAAGCACCGGAGGAGGCGGGGCAGGTAACGAAAGATCATACAGTCCAGTGTTTGAGTATGAGTATTGCGGAAGAAGATATGTAAAAGAGTCAAGCTTTGGTTTGGCGAAGAAACCTGTTGTCGGCTCAAACGTAGAATTGAAGATAAACCCGAAAAACCCTTTCGAGTTTTATGCTGTCGAATGGGACAGCAGCGCAGGGTGTACCTTTACTGTACTTGGATATTGGTTTATGGGACTTTCGACACTTCCGCTTGTTTTTATAATAATTGAACACTTGAAATAAAGTGAAATGTGGAAAGTTGAAAGTGGAATTTTTGACTTGTTATATTATTATAATTTCAGTGTAATATTATAATCAATAACTCAAAGTATCCCCAAAAAAAATGATCCCCTAAAAATGGGGATTATTTTTTTTTGTGAATATTTAAGTTGTTTTTAGTTTGAAGCTGTATAATAAAGATAGGTCATACTACAACATTCCACTTTTTACTTTCCGCTTTCAAAACTAAGGAACTGTTCATCAATAACTTTTAATTTCTGCTTGTCTGATTTGCCCTGCACAGCGTTAAATTTTCTTGAAATACGTCAGTATTCCTGCGAAAATTTGCCTCGTGCAGAACAAATTATCCTAAGCATAAATTTAAAAGTTATTTCTTCACA
>JAFOMO010000131.1 GCA_017418905.1 Clostridia bacterium
CATTCTGCGTATGGCTCTTTATCAGATAGCTTTTATGGATAAAGTGCCTTCCTCTGCTGCGGTTAATGAGGCTGTAAAGCTTTGTAAAAAAGAAAGACTCTATCAATCATCGGGATTTGTGAACGCACTTTTGCGAAATGCCGCAAAAAGCGATCTGCTTACCGTTTTGCCCTCTGAGAAAGATCAGGTCAAATTCTTGTCCGTGAAATACTCCTGCCCCGAGTGGCTTGTTAAGCTTTGGGTGAAGGATTACGGCAAAAAAGTTTGCGAAGATATACTTGAATCGCTTGACGGCAAGCCGCCTGTCTATATCAGAGTGAATACTCTTACAACAAATACAGCGGAGTTAACCAAAAAGCTTGTTGCAAGCGGAATTGAGGTAAAGCCCGTACAAGGCTTTGCAAATGCGCTTGAAATCAAAAATTTCGGCTCGCTCGGTGAAAACGTGCAGTATTTGCAGGGTATGTTCTATGTGCAGGATCTTGCCTCGCAGATATGCTGCGAGATATTGAACGCTCAGCCCGGTGATATAGTTTCCGATGTATGTTCAGCCCCCGGCGGCAAATCGTTTACAGCGGCTGTGAGAATGTGCGGCAAAGGCATTGTTTACAGCTATGACATTTATCCGCACAAAATAAAGCTTATAGAAGATACAGCCGAAAGGCTTGGAATAAATAATATAAAGGTGTCACTGCGTGACGCTTTGTCGGATATTCCACTGAATGAGTCCGACAAAATAATATGCGACGTTCCCTGTTCGGGTCTGGGAGTTCTGAGAAGAAAACCCGAAATACGATATAAAGAAGATACGGGTATAAACAGTCTGCCCGACATTCAGTTGAAGATACTCGAAAATACCGCAAAATATCTTAAATCCGGCGGAGTGCTCGTATATTCTACCTGTACTCTCAATAAAGAAGAAAACAGCGGTGTTGTGAACAGATTTTTGTCTGCTCATACCGATTTTGAACCGTGTCAGATAATACTTCCAAACGGTATAAAGCGTACAATAGATGAACCCGTTCATATGCTCACGCTGTTTCCGCAGACGAATAATACAGACGGATTCTTTATTTGTACAATAAAAAAGAGGTGAATCTGTGAAGGATATAAAGTCGTATTCTCTTGAAGAGCTTGAAAAAGAATTTGCCGATACAATGGGACTTCCTAAGTTCAGAGCAAAGCAGGTGTACAAATGGCTTACTCTCGGTGTGACAAATTTTGATGAGATGACAGATATTTCAAAGGATTTGCGTAACAATCTTAGTAACAATTATTACATCTCTGTTGCAACTGTTGAAAAAAAACTCGTTTCGGTTTATGATAAAACAGTTAAGTATTTGTTTTCTCTCCGTGACGGAGAGCTGATAGAGTCTGTGGTAATGCATTACAAGTACGGTCATACCATCTGTATTTCAACGCAGGTAGGGTGCAAAATGGGCTGTACGTTCTGCGCAACGGGTAAAAGCGGTTTTTCACGCAGCTTAGAGCCGTCCGAAATGCTTGCTCAGATACAGGCGGCGCAAAAGGACTTAGGTGTGCGAATTTCTCATATAGTATTAATGGGAATGGGTGAGCCGCTCGATAATTACTCTAACGTAATAAAGTTTTTAAAGCTTGTGTCGTGTGAGAACGGACTTAATATCAGTATGAGGCATATTTCGCTTTCTACCTGCGGTCTTGTTGATAAAATATATGAGCTTGAAAAAGAAAACTTTCAGCTCACCTTGTCGGTATCGCTCCATGCTCCGAACAACGAGATAAGAAGCAGGACAATGCCCGTTAACAGACGCTATCCCATAGAAGAGCTGTTAAAGGCTTGCCGTCATTATGCGCAGGCAACAGGCAGAAGAATCTCTTTTGAGTATGCTATGATAAGCGGCGTTAACGATTCAGACGAATGTGCAAGAGAATTGGGGCGCAGACTTAAAGGAATGCTGTGTCATGTCAATCTTATCCCCGTTAATAATGTTGACGGGAACGACTATGTAAAAAGCAAAATTGAAAGGCAGAAAGCCTTTATCAATATTCTCGGAAAAGAAGGTATAACCGCAACCGTTCGCAGAACATTAGGGTCTGACATCAACGCATCCTGCGGACAGCTAAGACGGCAAACTCTCACCGATGAATCATAATGCAGAGGAGGACTGAAAATTGCAGGTATTTTTTAAGACCGATATAGGTAATTACAGACATAGCAATCAGGACGATTGTAAGGTAGGAGCTTTTACAGACGATGAAGTCTGGGCAGTAGTATGTGACGGCATGGGAGGTCATAACGGCGGCAACATTGCAAGCTCTATGGCTACAACCGAAATAGAAAAGGTTATTACAAACGGCTGTGAGATAGAGGACGACGATGAAGAAGAAAGCTTCAAGTTTGAAGGCTATCACAGCGACATGACAGAAGAAGAGCTTGAAGATCTGCTCCTTGTTGCAGTTCAGAAGGCAAATTATGAGGTATACTTAAAGTCTCGTGAAAGCTCAGAGCTTTACGGCATGGGTACAACTGTTGAAATAGCATTTATCAGAGGCAGCAATGTATATCTTGCACACGCAGGCGACAGCAGAGTATATCTTGCACACCATGACGAGATAACTCAGCTTACAAAGGATCACTCTGTTGTTCAGCAGATGGTTGACGCAGGCAAGATCACGGCAGAAGAAGCAAAGGTTCATCCGCAGAAGAATCTTATTACAAGAGCATTGGGTGTTGAGAGCGATCTTGAAGTTGATTTCATCAAGACAGAAAGATTTGAAGAAGGCTCTACTCTTGTAATGTGTTCTGACGGACTTTCAAATTATTTTACAGATGACGAGCTTCTTGCGATCATCAATACAACATCTGTTGATATGCTTGCAGATACATTTATAGCAAATGCTCTTGCAAGAGGCGGCGACGATAATATTACCGTTGTTGTAATATCAAACAGAGAAAATGAAGCTCCTGATCCTCTTGAAGATATACAGCCCGAAGAAAGCGATGCTCAGAACGATACCGAAACTGCTGCCGACAGCGAATAATCAGTGTGATTATTTCAGAAGAAAATGTGGATAATAAATATATGGTAAAAAAGGAAAAGGAGAGAAAAAGATGGCTGTTGATAAGTATGTCGGCAAAAGACTTGACGGCCGCTATGAAATATCCGAAATAATCGGTGACGGCGGTATGGCAGTAGTTTACCGTGCCTGGGATACAAAAGACGATATGCCTGTTGCCATTAAAATTCTCAGAGATGAATATATAGGAAACGATGAGTTCGTAAGACGCTTTATGGACGAATCGAAGGCAATTGCGCTATTGTCACATCAGAATATCGTCAAGGTCTATGACGTAAGCTTTGGCGACAGGATACAGTATATAGTCATGGAGTATATCGACGGTATCACTCTCAAGGATTATATCGAGAAAAACGGCACAGTAAGCTGGAGAGAAACAATTTACTTTGTGGCTCAGATACTCAAAGCACTTCAGCACGCACATGACAAGGGTATAATTCACCGTGACGTAAAGCCGCAGAATATCATGCTGCTTGAAGACGGCACGATAAAGGTCACCGATTTCGGTATAGCACGTTTTTCAAATACAAACACACGTTCAATGACCATGACGAACAAAGCGATAGGCTCTGTTCATTATGTATCACCCGAGCAGGCAAGAGGAGAACCCACAGACGCAAAGTCCGATCTGTATTCCTTAGGTGTTATGATGTATGAAATGCTTACGGGCAAGCTTCCGTTTGACGCAGACAACGCAGTATCGGTAGCGATAATGCAGCTCCAGTCAGACCCCGTGCCGCCCAGAAAGCTCAATCCCGAAATACCCGCAGGGCTTGAAGAAATAATCATAAAAACAATGCAGAAAGATGCAAAAAAGCGTTATCGTTCGGCTGCCGAAATGCTTGTTGATCTTCAGCAGTTCAAAAATAATCCGTCTATCAAGTTCAACTATTCATATGACGGCACAGCAAGAGAGGCAGCTCCCGCAGCACCTGTCAGCACCGTAAAGAAGGTAAACAAGATAGAAACACAGCAGGGGTATAAAGATGATGAAGATGATTGGGACAGCGATCCTGATGAAGAGAGAACAAACCCTCTTGTACAGATCATCATAGGCTCTGTAATTGCCTTTGTTGCCGTATGCGCAGTATTCCTGGTACTTGCGGTATTCAAGGGCTTCAGCAACAACTCGACCACAGACGTTCTTGTACCTAATCTTATCGGACTTGACTTCAATGCAGTTAACAAAGATAAGATAACCTATAACTTCAAGTGGGATATTACGAACGTATATGACGCTGATAAGCCTATCGACATTATTTTAAGTCAAAGCCCCGAACCGTCCGAGAAGAAGATCAAAGAGGGTTCTACTATCCAGATAACGGTAAACAGCGAAGAAACAACTATAAATCTGCCTTTTGTTGACGGCAGAACAAAAGACGACGCTGTTCAGAAGATAAAGTCTGCAAACCTTATTCCCGAGGTATTGATGGTTCTCGATAATCAGACTGCCGAGGGTTATGTTAAACAGACTTATCCGCTTGCAGGCAGTAAGATCACTATCGGTTCTACCGTAAAGATATACGTCAGCAAAAAAGCAGGCGAGGCAAAGGTAGAAATTCCTAATCTTGTAGGACTTACCCTTTCCGAGGCTCAGACAAAAATAGCAGAATCGGGTCTTAACTACAACGGCTATGAATATATGGAAAGCACCGTTGCCAAGGACAAAATAGTTGCTCAGAATCCGCTTCGAGGCGCAAAGGTTAGCAAGGGTACAAATGTATCAGTTATTCTTTCCGAAGGACCTCCGAGGAATGTTTCTCTGTCGCAGATAGTTGATATGCCGAGCGACATAAGCTCTTCTGTTAAGTTTGAGGTCATCATAGACGGTGAAGTTGACGATACCTATACAAAGTCTATCGTACCGAAATATGCCCGTCAGCATACCTTGACCATTACAAGAATGAGTACAGTAGGTGCAATTCAGGTAGTTGTTGCTCTCAACGATCAGACTTACAGAGTGTATAAATTCGACTTTGCGAATAATACGGTAACTACCGTTGAATCGTATGAATTTATACTCGAAACCGATACAGATACGGAAACAGAGACTGATACAGAGAGCGAAACAGACACAGAGAATACCGATTCCGATGAATATTATGAGTATGAAGATTCAGAGGATTACGAAGACCGGGACGGAGATTCTTCCGCAGCAGAGGAGTCCGAAACAGTTTCGGAATATGACAACGACGAAACACAAATCAGCGAACCCGACTATTCCGGAGAGAGTTCTGCCGAGGAAGAAGATTACTCGTGGTAAGTAACACATACAGCGGAATTATACTAAAATCTATCGGCGGTTTCTATTATGTAGAAACCGCCGGCTCTGTATATGAGTGCAAGGCACGGGGCACATTCAGAAAAAAGGGCTATAAACCCGTTGCAGGCGACCGTGTAAAAATAACCGTACCGGAAAGCGGTTATTGTACCATTGACGAAATATACGAGAGAAAAAACAGCTTGATACGTCCGCCGCTGGCGAATATCGACAAGCTGTTGATAGTAGTATCAACGTGCAGTCCTCAGCCTAATCTGCTTGTAATAGACAAAATGACAGCCGCCGCCGTAAATAAGGGCATAGAGCCTGTCATTGTAATAACTAAGTGCGATCTCAGTTCAAGCGATAAGCTCAAAGAAATATACTCATTGTCGGGTATAAAGACTATCGAGTTTTCAAGCGTTGACAACAGAGGGCTTGAAGAGGTAAGAGAAGTATTAAAAAGCGGAATTTCTGCTTTTACGGGAAACTCGGGAGTAGGCAAAAGCACACTGCTCAATGCATTGCTCCCCGAATTACAGCTCGACACAGGCGAGATAAGCCGGAAGCTCGGCAGAGGCAGGCACACAACAAGATGTGTAGAGCTTTATAAGCTCGGTGACGGCTATGTTGCCGATACGCCGGGATTTTCTACCGTCGATCTCGAACGGTATGAGGTCATAGAAAAGGACGAATTACAGTACGCATTCCCCGAATTTGAAAAGTATATAGGCGATTGTCAATTCGTATCATGCAGTCATGTTTGCGAAAAGGGCTGTGCGATTGTAGAGGCAGTAAAAAACGGTGAGATCAGCCGTTCAAGGCATGAAAGCTTTGTTGCTATGTATAATGAAGTAAAGGACTTGAAAAAATGGTAAAGAACAGGTGTGTAATTGTAGGTGCGTCGCCTGCGGCAAACGCTGAGTTTATCGCAAAGATGATACAGCAAAGCGACTTTGTCATATGCGCAGACGGCGGCAGAGATATTATAGCAAAAACGAGTATTACGCCCGATCTTATCATAGGTGATATGGACTCTTCATCTGATACAAAGGTATTTGAAAGCATACCGACAAAAATACTGCCTGTCATAAAAGATGATACAGATACGATGTATTGTGTGAAAACCGCACTTTCAATGGGATTTGAAAGGTTTCTTTTATTAGGTACAATAGGCGGACGAATGGATCATACCTTAGCAAATCTGTCCGTACTGTTGTATCTGAGAAATCACAATGCAGAAGGTGCGATCATAAGCGAGTATGAAGAGATAACACTTCTTGACAGCGGAGTAAATGTTATCAGTGACGTAAAGGGAAAAACCATATCTGTAATGCCGTTTTCGTGTGAAAGAATAAAGCTTTCATACAATGGTTTATTCTATCCTCTGAAAGAAGCTGCAGTAACGGCTGAATATCCTTACACGATAAGCAATAAAGCCGTTGAGAATGAGATCGAAATAACTGTGCATGAGGGAAAAGCACTGTTAATTATCAATAAGGAACTGTTCATCAATAACTTTTAATTTCTGCTTGTCTGATTTGCCCTGCACAGCGTTAAATTTTCTTGAAATACGTCAGTATTCCTGCGAAAATTTGCCTCGTGCAGAACAAATTATCCTAAGCATAAATTTAAAA
>JAFOMO010000132.1 GCA_017418905.1 Clostridia bacterium
ACTATTATCGAAAAGGCAGGGGAGATAACTCAGAGCTTTCTCGAAACTCTGCCGAAAATGAGAGATTATCTTCAAACGGACGTTGAAGCGGCTTACAACGGAGACCCTGCCGCTTTCAGTACAGATGAGATAATTTTCTGCTATCCCGGAATGTACGCTATTACAACATACAGAATAGCGCATGAGCTTTATTTGCTCGGAGTACCAATGATACCCCGTATTATCAGCGAGAATGCCCACAGCGTTACCGGTATAGACATACACCCCGGTGCAACTATCGGAAAGTATTTCTTTATTGACCACGGAACGGGAGTTGTTATCGGAGAAACTACCGTAATAGGCAACAATGTAAAAATTTATCAGGGAGTTACTCTCGGCGCACTCTCCACAAGAAAGGGTCAGCAGTTAAAGGGAGTGAAGCGTCACCCGACAATCGGCGATAATGTGACTATCTACTCAAATACATCTGTATTGGGCGGTGAAACGGTTATCGGTGACGATACTACTATCGGCGGCAATGCGTTTATTGTATCGAGCATATCGAAGGGTATGCGTGTAAGCGTGAAAACTCCGGAGCTTGACTTGTCGGCAAAAATACCCGAAAATAAATAAACAAACAGCGAACCGATTTTTTAGTTTTTCGGTTCGCTGCTTTTTTATATATTGTTGTTATCATTGCTGTTATCGGTAATGTGATTATTGGTATTGTAATAGTTGTTATTAGTATTATTATTTCCGAACATACGAGTAAGACTATTAACGCCTTTTTCTTTCAGCGAGCAAATCACCGTCCCGGCAACGTCAATGCCAAAGAAAAACTGCATTACAGTTATCAGAGTGGAAAATGTCTTGTTGTGAGCGTTGTCAATTTCCCCTCGTTTCAGATATGCAATAATAAACGGCGCAGTTCCTGCCATAGAAAACCAACCCATAATGCACATAATTGTAATTGCGACAGGTGTGAAGAATATCATTATTACTACGGGAGTAAAGATCATAAGAATAAGAAATATCATTAATACCACGCCTAATATGTAATATGGTATCAAAGCATACTTTATCATTTTAGCGACATTAAGAAACTGCTTTCTGTCGGTGCATTTTGATTTGAGAACTGTCACAATACTGCCTATAAGCAAAATGATCGGTACTGCCAGAAATATAAGCGGAATCTTGCGTCCGATCTCTGAATTTTGCAGATCGTTTATAGTCTGTCCGATAATGTCCCAGTCGGCAACATCTCTGTAATTGGGTATAGTTATACAATACAATATAGGATATAAATACGTCATTATAATATAAAAGAAACCCCATTTATACAGTGAACCGTATTCTTCGCTGCTTTTAAGTGATTTTATTTTGTTCTTCAGAATGTTAAAGAAAGAATCCTTCATCAATTCTCACCTCTTTGATTATTTTTTGAGTGTCAAATAAATAAAAAGTCCTGCAATTATGATGAAGCATACACCCTGTATTATAGATGTTACCGTGTCGTGGTATTCTATAAGAGAGCCTTTTTTTCTGTCAACAAGAATTGTAGTTCTGCCGCCCTTTTTCGGCGGTGAAGTCAAAGCTCTTTTTGCTGTTACCTTGTGTTTTTCACCCGAAAAGGTATAGGTATATATAGGGTAATACAAATATTCAGCTCTGCCTCGTCCCGATGTGCGTTTGCGTATAATATCGGAGATGTGAGCAGACGTTTTCATAACACGCTGTTTTGAAGAAAGACGTGCGGAATTTATGCCGTATATAAGCAGCCCTATGCCTAAAGTGGTAAAGGAAAGAGCAAGCATAATTGTAAATATAATAACGATATTTTTGATAAGAAAATCACTGAGTACGGTAAGACCGAAAACCGAGTTCAGCACAAGAAACAGCAGCGCAACAGACAGGATCGCAAGCGAGTGCGACTGTAAGTTGTGCTTTAAGTCACGCTTGCGGAAAATAATATTCTTATCGGGGTGAAAATAGCAGCTTATTATCTGTCCTGTCTGGCAGAATGCGCTTGTTTTCAGGTGTGCCTTTCTCAGCTCGCCGCCGTATGTAAACTCTGTAAGTGTTTTGTAGTATTCCTCCGCAAGATAGCCCTGTCTGCGCTTTTGTACCTTGTCGCTTGATGTAACCCTGCATTTTACAACCTTGCAGCGTCTGAGAAATAAATATATGACTGTAATCTCATATATTACCGCTAAAATGCAGAGCACAGAAATAACAGCAGATATTATCATACATCTTCTCCATTAAAATTCTATTGTAATGCTTTTTATGCGTGCGGTGAGTTCTCTTGTCACAACACCTGCCGAGGCTAACATTCTCTTAGAGGCAATAGTAGAGGGTGTTGACGCATATTTGTCGGAGAGATAGATTATCTCCTTTATGCCCGATTGTATTATAGCCTTTGCGCACTCGTTACACGGAAAAAGCGACACATAAAGCCTTGACCCACGCAGATTTTTTCCGTTTGCGTTTAGTATGGTATTAAGCTCTGCGTGTACCACAAAGGGATATTTCGTTTCTTCTCCCGTTCTGCTCCATGGGTACTCGTCATCTGAACACCCTGTCGGAAATCCGTTGTAGCCTGTTGAAAGTATAATGTTGTTTTCGTCAACTATGCAGGCTCCTACCTGAGTGTTGGGGTCTTTGCTTCTCTTTGCCGCAAGAAGAGCAACGCCCATAAAGTATTCGTCCCACGAGATATAGTCTTTTCTTTTCATATCATATCGCCCATTCTTTCTGTTATTACTTTAAAGTATAACACATTCTTTCACAGATAACAACAATTAGTTGATATTTTAATCTGATTTTAAGAATTATTTGAAAAAAATATGCTTAAAATCCCCAATATTAAAAATATTGCTTGTAACAAACAGACGTATGTGTTATACTAAAATAAGTATATAATTTTTAAGAACGGAAAAGCATATAATAAGGTGTCTTTTTCGTATAGCTTTTGAGGAGCGGCGCAGTCCGTTTGAATGGGGTATTGGTTCTATGAAAAAAACCGACATTTTGATAATCGGCAGCGGTGTAGGCGGTTTGTTTTGTGCGCTTAATCTGCCCGAGAACAAAAACATTTTGATAATCACAAAGGATATTTGCGAAAACAGCGATTCTTTTTTGGCGCAGGGCGGCATATGTATGCTGAAGGATGATGACGACTATCAGAGTTATTTTGAAGATACTATGAAAGCAGGTCATTACGAAAACCGCAAAGAATCTGTCGATATAATGATACGCTCGTCACAAGAGGTCATATCCGATCTTGTGAGGTACGGTGTGGAATTTGAGAAAAACGGCAGTGAGTTTGCCTTTACGAGAGAGGGCGCACACTCAACGCCGAGAATATTGTTCCATAAAGATATTACAGGCAAAGAAATAACCTCAAAGCTTTTGGCAGAGGCTAAAAAACGAGATAATATTACTATTATGGAATATACTGCGATGATAGACCTTATCGTTGAAGATAATAATTGTCTGGGCGCAGTGGTGAAAAATTCCGAGGGTGAAATATACAATATCTTTGCCGAATATACGGTGCTTGCCACAGGCGGTGTAGGCGGTCTGTACGTACACTCTACAAACTACCGTCACTTGACGGGTGACGCTCTTGCTGTATGTATGGAGCACGACATAGAGCTTGAAAACATAGACTATGTACAGATACACCCGACAACGCTTTATGCGTCTGCAAGAGGAAGAAGATTTCTGATTTCGGAGTCTGTAAGAGGCGAGGGCGCTGTATTGCTTGACGCTCACGGAAACAGATTTACAGACGAGCTTCAGCCGAGAGATGTTGTAACGCAGGCTATAAGAGAGCAGATGAAGAAAGACGGTACTCCTCATGTGTGGCTTTCTCTCAAAAACATAAACGAAGAGGAAATAAAAAAGCATTTTCCCAATATTTACAAGCAGTGTCTTGAACAGGGCTATGACGTTACTAAGGAGTGTATTCCCGTAGTGCCTGCGCAGCATTACTTTATGGGCGGCGTACACGTTGACTCAGACAGCAAAACGACCTGCGGTCATTTGTATGCGGTGGGCGAGGCAAGCTGTAACGGTGTACACGGCAAAAACCGACTGGCAAGCAATTCTTTGCTTGAAAGTCTTGTGTTTGCAAAACGCTGCGCAAAGCATATCTCGCAGGATACTTCAAATAATAATGCAGATGACGATATTGTGAGCAAGTATGAACAAATCACAGCCGAAAGATCGGATTACCTTGTTTTGCGTGACGATTACGTTTCGTATATGAGGGGAGAAATAGAAAAAGCAGGGGAGAGAAAGAAACATGAACAATAACATAACAATGAAGCTCAACGCAGACGAGTATATAATGCTTGCTCTGAAAGAGGATATTTCAAGCGAAGACGTATCTACAAATGCGGTAATGCCCGAGTACCAAAAGGGCGAGGTACAGCTTATTGCAAAGCAGGACGGCATTATCTGCGGACTTTATGTTTTTCAAAGGGTTTTCGAGCTGCTTGACAGCAATACCGTTACCGAGCTGTATTTCAAAGACGGCGATACGGTACACAACAAAGATATTGTCGGCAAGGTAACAGGCGATATAAGAGTACTGCTTTCGGGCGAGAGAACAGCACTCAACTATTTGCAGAGAATGAGCGGAATAGCAACTTATACAAACGAAGCTGCAAAGCTTTTCGAGGGCAGCAAAACTAAGCTTCTCGATACGAGAAAAACAACGCCGAATATGCGTATTTTTGAGAAGTACGCAGTTAAAACGGGCGGCGGCAACAATCACAGATATAATTTGTCGGACGGAGTGTTGCTCAAAGACAACCATATAGGAGCCGCAGGCAGTGTTGAAAAGGCTGTAAAAGCAGCAAAGGAATATGCGCCCTTTGTAAGAAAAATAGAGGTAGAGTGCGAAACTCTCGAAATGGTAAAAGAGGCAGCCGACGCAGGCGCAGATATTATTATGCTTGATAATATGTCTATCGAAGAAATGAAGCAGGCAATCGTGATAATTAACGGCAGAGCCGAAACAGAGTGTTCGGGCAATGTTACGAAAGAAAATGTTGCCGCACTTACAAAAATCGGAGTAGATTATATATCAAGCGGCGCATTGACACATTCTGCGCCGATACTCGATTTGTCGCTTAAAAATCTGCACCCTGTTGATTGATGAATATTGTACAAAGGGCAATACCGCTTTTGTTCGGTGTTGCCTTTTACTCTTAAAAAAGTGGAAAGCTTCTTTAAAAGTGGAGAGTGGAAAGTTTCTTTAAAAGTGGAGAGTGGAAAGTTGAAAGTGGAAATTCGCAGTCATACATAATGTGACCAATAGTTTATTGCATGCGGTCAAAATTCATTCTTTGTAATACTAAAGGTTAATACTATTCTTTAAATTTTGCAAGCAGCCATTGTACATTGC
>JAFOMO010000133.1 GCA_017418905.1 Clostridia bacterium
CACGCTCCAGCCCTTTTAGGGGTGAATTTCAAAAACAGTCTAAACGACTGTTTTTGAAAGAGGGGCATTTTGGCAGAAAATGCCCCTAACTTCCGCCTAAAGCAAAAGTCGCCCCGCCGCTCCAAGGCGGCGCAATAAAGTATGCATTAAACAAACTTTACTTTTTGCACAGTCTGAATGGTTGAATCAATGTGCAATGGGCGAATCAATGTGCAATGTGCAATAGCACTCAAACAAAGTATAAATTATTCAAAAACAAAAGGGACTGCAAAAATTGAAACAGTCCCTTTTTCATTCGATGTGTTGATAAATTAAATCTTTAAAGTAACATATGATGAATTATAACCGCGCGCAATAAAGCTGCGGTCCTATTGTGTACAGCCGCGAATTTCCACTTTCCACTTTCCAATTTCCACTTTCCACTTTTCATTGCACATTGAATTAATCGTTGTCTATATATTCAAACCTCGGCACTTGTCTGCCGTTGCAGTCAACATACTCCGTAAACATAGCGGCAGGGCGCACCCAGATCGCACCGTCATCGTACAATTGCTTGTAAACAACCATTTTCTCGCCTGTTTCGGAATGCTTTGCAAGCGCAAGCACCGCATATTCCTTACCCTTGTAGTGGCGGTATTTGCCGAACTTTATAGTTTTCTGCACCTGCTTATTCTCTTCGGCAGGCGTTTGCGGAGTAGTCTGTTCGGGGGCAGGCATAGGAGTCGGAGCTGTTACAGGCTCAACTGCTTCGTCTTTCAGAGCTTCGGTGAATTTTCCGAAATCGAACTCGCCGTTGTGCAGTATCATAACTCTTGCGCCGTTTGGGGGTATGTTTATTCTTGTTCTGCCGTTCTCTACTCTGAATTGTGCGCCGTCACCGAGTACATCGGTAAGCACACAGCCGCCGTTAATGCCGAAGTCTGCGGTATAATCACAGTCGCTCAAATTCAAAGCCGTTATCATAGTGTTATTGTTGTTATAACGCTTGAATACAAGCTGTTCGTTGCGTATTACAACATTCTCATACTTTCCGTCACACAAAGCAGAAAAATGACGTCTGAGTGCAGAAAGCTTTCCGATATGCGGAACAAGTGTTTCAGACCTGCCCATTATCGAATCAAGATCTAAGCAGGGGCGCAGCATAACGTCACTCTCTCTTGTACGCTTGCCCTCTATTGCCCATTCACTGCCGTAGTATATCGACGGTACTCCGGGCATAGTGAAAAGTATAGTATACACGTTGTTTATGTGGTTTAAGTTTCTGAGAGTTGAACCAATTCTGTTAACGTCGTGGTTATCAATAAAGTTGTATAAACAAAGATTTTGATAAATACCTCCGTTTGAGAACTGTCTTTGAAGCGAATGTGCTATTTCAAAATAGTTTTTGTCGTTGTGCGAAGAATAAATACCCTTGTAGCACTCGTAATTTGTTACCGAGTCCATCATTTCGGGGTTTGCCCAACGGTTATAGTCGCCGTGGATTATCTCGCCCATAAGCCAGAAATTCGGGTTTTTGCTCTTGCAGAAATTACGCAGCTCTTTAAAGAAGTTAGGCTCAATGCAGTCTGCTGCGTCAAGGCGCAAGCCGTCGATGCCGAACTCGTCGATCCATTTGCCAACTGCGCCCATGAGGTGATCTACAACATCACGGTTATACAGATTAAGCTTTACAAGATCGTAATGACCGCTCCAGCCCTCATACCAAAAATTATCGTTATAGGGTGAACGTCCGTCAAAGTTGAGGTTCTGAAACCAACCGCAGTACTGAGAAGCTCTGCCGTACTGCTGAACATCTTTGAACGCCCAGAACTCTCTGCCGACATGGTTAAACACGCCGTCTAAAACTATTCTTATGCCGTTTTCGTGAAGCTTTTGGCAAATGCGCTTAAAGCTTTCGTTGTCACCTAATCGGCAGTCTATCGTATAATAGTCGCTTGTATCATATCCGTGTTTTTTCGACTGAAAAACAGGGCCTATATATAAAGCGTTGATACCCATTTCTTTTAAGTGGGGTATCCATTGTATAAGCTTGTCAAGACGATACTCGACAATGCCGTCGTTATATTCGGGACATCCGCAGAAGCCCAAAGGGTAAATGTGATAGAATACGGAGTCTTTTATCCATTGACTCATTTAAGATCAACCTTTCGTGATGTATATATAAAATGAATGCCGACCGTTTGTGCCGGTGTATTATATTTTACTACAATCAACGAAAAATTGCAACACTTTTTTGTTAGTTTTTTATTAATACGATTACATTTTTTATACCTTTACTATATCATTTTGCCAAACAAGCAATATATTATCAATGTGCATTGATACAACCATTGCGCATTGAATTGGTTTGTGTTATAATTTTGTTATCATACAAATAAAGAAGAAAGAAGAGCATACATGAGAACTATCGAGATAAAGAAGAATGACGCAGAACAGCGGCTTGATAAATTTCTTGCCAAAAGATTTAAGACTATGCCAAAGCCGCTGATGTATAAATACATACGCACGAAATACATAAAGGTAAACGGAAAGAAATGCGATATATCAACAAGACTTTGCGAGGGCGATATAATCACGCTTTATATAAAGGACGAATTTTTTGAAGAACCGCAGTATGATACATTCGACTTTCTGAAAGCACCTGCAAAGCTTGATATTGTGTATGAGGACGAGAACATTATTCTGCTCAATAAGCCCTGCGAGCTTTTATGTCACCCCGACGACAATTATTATTACGACTCTCTTCTTGCAAGACTTCAGCACTATTTATACGACAAAAAGGAGTATGACCCAAAGGCGGAAAACTCTTTTGCGCCGGCTCTTGCGAACAGAATAGACCGCAACACTCAGGGCATTGTAATAGCCTGCAAAAATGCGGAGTCTTTGCGTATACTCAACCAAAAAATAAAGGACAGAGAGATAAAAAAGTTTTATCTCTGCGCAGTTCACGGAGTACCGAAAAAGAAGTCTGCACTTCTTACTGCATACCTTGAAAAGAACGAAAAGCAGAACAGGGTGTATATATCATCAAAGCCGACCGAAAAAACCAAAACTATTAAGACGAGGTATGAGGTATTATCCGAAAAAAAGGGAATGAGCCTTGTCAAAGTAGAGCTGTTAACGGGGCGCACACACCAGATAAGAGCGCACATGGCTTATATAGGACACCCATTAGTCGGTGACGGAAAATACGGCACAAACAAGCAAAATGAGAGCGTTCCGCTTAAATATCAGGCTTTATGCTCCTATCGGCTTGAATTTGCCTTTACAAGCGGCGGCGGTATACTTGAATACTTAAACGGCAAGTCGTTTGAGATAAACGATATTCGTTTCAGAAATGTATTACACATCTAAAGCAGAGTTTTGAGAGTTGAGTTCAATGTGCAATGTGCAATGCAGACCGTGCAAAAACCAACAAATAAGTTTTCGGTCAAGCCTTTTTCAAAAGGCTTGCAGGGGTGTGGGGGTGCGGTCTGCCGGGGGCAGACGTTGCCGAAGGCAACAGCACCGACCGAGCCGGCAGGCGAGACCAGCGTCCCCA
>JAFOMO010000134.1 GCA_017418905.1 Clostridia bacterium
CGTGCCTCCGGCGGCTAAGGGCCGCTGCCCCTTAGAACCCCGCAAGCCTTTTGAAAAAGGCTTGACCGAAAACTAAATTGTTGGTTTTTGCACAGTCTGAATTTCCACTTTCTACTTTCCACTTTCAACTTTAAGCTTTAAGCTTTCCGATTTTAAACTATTTCGGTATTATTGCTGTAAACCGTTCCACGCAAGCCGTCAAGCGTTACAACAGTGCCTGTTTTCAGAATGGAGGTTGCGTGCTTTGCGCCGACAATTGCAGGCTTGTTGAGTGCCAGACACATAATAGCCGCATGACTGTTGATACCCTCTTCTTCTGTAATAATACCCTTTGCTGTTCGCACAATGCGGTGAAGGGCATTTGTCGTTTTTGGTATAACAAGAATATCGCCGTCTGTATAATTGCGCAGTGCGTCATCTTCGTTTTTGCAAACGCAAAGTCTGCCGCATATGCTCTCTTCAATGACAGATTCTCCCGTAACGAGAACGTTTCCGACAAGGTGTACTTTAAGAAGATTCGTTGTACCCGAAATACCAAGAGGTACTCCTGTTGTGATAACTGTGAGATCACCGCTCTTTACAAGCCCTTTGCTTTCGGCAACCTTTACAACGTGTTCAAAAAGTACGTCTGTGTTGTCCTTTTCTTCTACGATTATCGGAATAACGCCCCACGAAAGATTCATCTGCCGCTGTACCTTTCTTTCAGTTGTACCGCATATTATCGGACACTCGGGGCGGTACTTTGAGATCATTCTTGCAGTCGTTCCTGTCTTTGATACCGTAAGAATAGCCGCTGCGCCAAGATCATGCGCTGTGGTACACGTTGCATGCGAAATTGCCGATGTAACATCGGGACGTTCTGCAATGTCACGCTTTCTGAACTTGTCAACATAGTCTATATCGCCCTCTGTTGCGAGTGCTATTTTAGCCATTGTCTTTACTGCCTCAACGGGGTACAGACCTGCAGCAGTCTCGCCCGAAAGCATTATTGCGCTCGTACCGTCATAAATAGCGTTTGCAACGTCTGTTGTTTCTGCTCTTGTAGGACGTGGGTTTTTCATCATAGAATCAAGCATTTGCGTTGCTGTTATAGCCTGCTTGCCTGCCTCGTAAACCTTTTGTATGATCTTCTTCTGGAGTATCGGTATTTCTTCAAGCGGTATCTCAACGCCGAGATCGCCTCTTGCAACCATTATACTGTCCGATACCTTGATGATCTCGTCTATGTTGTCTATGCCCTCGTGATTTTCTATTTTTGCGCAAATTCTTATGTTGTCGCAGTTATGCCTTTTGAGTTCTTTTCTCAAAAGCATAATGTCATTTGCGTTTCTTGTAAAGCTTGCGGCTATAAAGTCAATGTCCTGTTCAACACCGAAGGCAATGTCTGCTTTATCCTGTTCGCTTATAAAGGGAAGTGACAGCTTAACATTCGGTATGTTGATACCCTTGTGAGATGATACCGTACCGCCGTTTATTACTGTGCAGAAAACCTCTGTTGCCGTACATTTTTGTACACGCAGTTCAATAAGTCCGTCGTCTATAAGTATTCTTGTTTCGGGGCTTATCTCCTGCGGTAGAGATTTAAACGTAACAGAACACCTGTTGCTGTCGCCGTCAACGTCTTCTGTGGTAAGAATAAACGTCTGACCTGCTTCAAGAGTAACGGGACCTTCACTGAAATTTCCCGTTCTTATTTCGGGTCCTTTAGTATCAAGAAGTATTGCAACAGGCAAATCAAGCTCTTCTCTGAGTTTTTTTACTGCATCAATGCGTACCTTCTGGTCTGCGTGAGTGCCGTGACTCATATTTACTCTTGCAACGTTCATTCCGTTCATCATAAGTCTGCGGAGTACGTTTTCGTCATCAGTCGCAGGACCGAGCGTACAAATAATTTTTGTTTTTCTCATACTTTGTCCTCGCTTTCAAGTTAATATATATAATTATAATTTTACACTCTTAATACAAAAAATACAAGTGTTTTGTAAAATTTGGTTATTATTATACGACATAAATAACGGTTACAAAAGGTAAATTTTGTTAAATTTAGGTTGCACAAATGTTAATAACTTGACATTTTTTGCAATGCGTTATATAATATAAGGAAACACTGATTAAATCGAGTGCCCGTATCGCTTAGAATTTTTTCAGGCAAATTGTGCGAAAATCACGCAGGAATACTGACGTATTTCAAGCGATTTGAGTGCAATTTGTCGAAAAAAGGCAAGCGAGAGGGGTGCTCAGTCCGCAGGACGTGATTTATTCAGTGATTCCCATAGTATAGATTTGTGTAAATAGTCAAAAAGGGAGGGAGATACATGAGCGAAACTACAGATACAGCCGATAGTTCGGAAAAGGTGCGTTTTATACCGCTGAACGACGGTGTAAGCGATGAATACGACGGAGAATATAAAGACGAGGCATTAAAGGCAGGATACGAAGAATATGTTGATGCAGTTTACGGCTTTAATGAGATCTCCGAAAAGAAGAATACTGCGGAAAAAGACTTTACAGAAGCCAAAACTGTTTTGAATGAGCATTATGAAATAACAAAAAGGCTTAAAGCAAGTATTGCCGCAAATCGTACCGAAAGAGAAACGATATACACAAACTCACGAAACGAACAGGAGAATAAATGGAATAAAGAGCGTGCAGAGCTTGAAGTGCGCATAGAACAGGGAACAAAACAGCTTACAAGAAAATATGACGGCATAATACAGGAATATACCGACATATTTCACGAAAAGAGAGAAAGCTTTTCTCAGAGATATACTCCGATAAAGCAAAAGAAAGAGAATTGCTTGAAGGAGCTTAAAGATCGTGAAGAGGAGCGTGCAAGCATTGAGGATTTTACACCGCAGTATATTCCGCCCGCAAACGCCGATGTGCAGACGCTGTTGTTAAAGCACAGAGAAAGAGGCTTTTTTACCCCTGCGCAGAACAGTATGCTTGATGAGACCGTTGCGGATTTTACGAGCAGGCATAAAAATATAAAGACGCTTGAAGATGTAAAGAAAGAAGAAAAAAGCTTTGCAAATTCAGATTGGCTGAAAAATCTCAAAAGCGGAAAAATTACGAGATCTCTTATTCACCATGACGCAATATGGTTTTCGGGAATAGTAACATTTATCTGCGCAAATATTATGCTTATCTCAAAGTTAGCGGGCGGTTCAGGCGTGGGAGAGCTTGTAAGAACGCTTATGATATGTATATTGTTCGGAGAGGTATTTTTGTTGATCGCACGATATTTTGTTATCAGAACATTTTTTGACAATTTAGTTCGTGAAAAAAAAGTTCTTATAGCGGCTGCGGCTTTGATGCTCGGAATGATCTTAGGCTGTGCAGTATATGTAAAGACAAGCGAAACAAATAGGCATAATAACGCTCTTGCGATAATGACGTTATTGTCTTTGCCGTGTGCTTTTTTGTTGATAAGAACAGGTTTTCTGGAATTGGTTGACCCCAGACTTTTAAACAAAATTCCTTTTGTAAAAAATCAGTCGAGAAAAAGAATGTATAAGGTGCTGTCAAAAGAAAAGACGGGGAGCTTTAATGCACAATTATACTTGTATATCAATCATAATGCTGTGGTAAACTTTATCAATATTGATACACACGAAAAAGAAAAAACAATGCTGAATGAAAAAATCACGGTTTTAAAAAAGACTATCAAACAGCTAAACGAACAGATCAACGTTTTAAAGCCTGAATATGCCGAGCTTAAAGAGCTTCGTTTGTTTTATCAGAATCTTATTATCGACGCAAAGAAGGAGAAGGCGAGAAAGATCAATGATCTTGAAGATCTGAGAAACGAGCCTACTCCCGATTTTGACGATCTTATACCCGTATGGATAAAAGAGAGAATAAAAAGACTTGACGCAGAAAACGAAAAAATGACCTTGGGCTTTAATGAGAAAATCGTGACCTTAAAGCAGAGCTTTACTGATTACAATGCAGTAAAGAGTATTAACGAACAGGCGCAAAAGGAATACGGCGCTACCGCCGCCGTATTAAAGGTATGGAATAATACTCCGCTTCCGTCACAGTGCGGTTATACTCTGAAAGACAGCTTTTGTTTTGAAAGTTCTTCGAGTATGAATGTAATAAGATTCGGACTTGAACCTTTTGTGTTTTTTACAAGAGTATCGTCTGCCGATCCGTCAAAGCTTTTTAAAAAGACAATTTTCAGATGTATAAGGGGACTTGTTAAGATCAACCCGAAAGCCTTGATACAGGTGAATATTATTGACCCTATTTCAGACCCTGCGATAATTAAAGGCGAAGATCGCTTTTTTACGCTTTGTTCCGAGGGTATTGTCAGCGGAATAGGCTCAACCGATGAATTTGAGATAAGACTTTTTACAAGCGAAAAGAGATACAAAACATTCAGAGCACTTTTTAATTCACAGTGCTTTGATGTAAAAGATATTTTTGATACGAACAAAAGCTCTATACCGCAGAAAACACGTTATGATCTTGTTCTGGCTAACAAGCTAAAAAACAGTGATGAAGAGCCGTTTATGTATCAGGTTATGATGTTTGTGGTACCTCGCAGAGGCGACAGAACAGAGTTTTCTCTGCCTAAAGATATTGTTAGTGCAATAAAATGCGGAACATATCTTGACATGGGTTTAGTGCCGTTTTTCTTTGCCGAGAAAGACAACATCAGAGAAGATTGGCAGGAGATCGTAAGCTTATGCCCCAAAAGCTGCGAGATCTCGGGACGCAGGAAATAATTGTCAAAATAAGTCCGTTTTTAGAATTTTGTGTATAATGACGAATAGTATTATCGACTTTTGGTTAATATTAAAAAAACGTTCATATATTCTTCTTAAAATATTTAATAAATACGTACTTGTTTTGGCGGTCAAAAATTTGAAATTTTCTTTTGTTTGTGTTATAATATTACTGATATGTAGTGTTGCTTATCCTTCGGCATAACAACCGCTTGTTATGCCGGGTTAAGAAAAACCCTTTATTTTATTAATGAGATACAGAACAGAGGTACTTAGGAATCGTCAAGAAATAACTTGCATATTCATGCTCGCCTAGTTTTCCTGAATTGCAAAACTTATTTCTTGACAATTACTTCCCTCTGACGTAATCTCAAGGTCTGACAAGAGTCTTTGCTAAAATTGGTCTGACGGCAAAGCTTGAAAAGGGTTTATAGTATATTATAGAAATAAGGTTAGGAAAGGTGAGATCCAATGGATAGCATACGAAAAAGGCTTGCAGCATTGTCAATGGTATTGCTGACAGTTGCTCAGGTTTCACTTATTGCTTTTGCAGATGAGGAAGATTACAATTATTATGATTATGATGATACATACTATTACGACGATTATTCGGATGATTATGATGAAGAGTATTCGTATGACAATGTATTCGATTATTCCGAAAACCTGCAGTATAGCGAGGATAATTATGTATTCTCGGATTATGAGAGTGAAACCATCAGTGCAGACGGTGCAGACAGTATTTTAGGCGATGTTACAGGCGATGGAAAAATAACTCCGACAGATTCTTTGCTGGTATTGCGTTATGTTTGCGATTTAGAGCGTTTCAGCGAGCTTCAGAAGGAGCTTGCTGACTTTGACGAAAACGGCAAGGTCAATTCGGCAGACGGACTGCTTATACACAGAAAATCTTTGAGTATTGACGAAAATAAGAAGAGCAGTGATACAGATAAGCCGATCATACCCGACACAGAGAGTGAAAAGGATTCCGAGACTGCTTCGTCTGAAAAAGATACAGATGAAAATTCCAACGGATACGGGGACGATGCGGAAGAGGATTATTCGATAGTAGTATCGGGTACAAAGTATACAGTTCCCGCAGGAATGACTCTCTATGTTACTTGTGATGATTATGTTGATTGGGGAAGTACAAACACAGCTATCGCAACTGTTGACGATAATGGTTTGATACTTGCCAAAAAGCCCGGCAAGGTAAATATTATTGCTCTTGAAGACGATTGCAAAAGAACAATTGAAGTAACTGTTACTGAGGCAGAGCCTATAAGAACAGTATATGCTTCTCCGAACAGTGCCGCTAAGGGCGATACGGTAAAGCTTATAGCAACTACCGATCAGACTCGTACAAACGTAAGATTTGACGTTGACATTAACGGCAGGGTTCAGACAGTTTATGCACAGGATAAAACAGCAGACGATTCACATGGCATTTATACCTGGACAGGCTACATAAAAGCAGACACTTCGGGCACATTTGACGTAACGGCATACGCTGAGAAGAACGGTTCATGGGGCAGCTGCGATAACGGTGAAACTACAATGTTTGTTTCGTCAAGCAATTCATCAACACAGGTTTCTCTGAATACTCTTCGTGCAAGCGATGATGTTATCAGAATGATCTCTCTGTATGAGGGCGGCTTGACAGAGGCTGAGTATGATCCTATCGCTTACGGTGATGTTATGAACTACGGCTACGGTGTTGTTATCTATGCAGGCGATATGTTCTATAACAGAGCAAGTATGTCTGAGTATTTCGCAGATCTTGTAAATCAGGTAAACGAAAGAATTTACAGCAGATATGTAAACGAGTTTTTACAGGAATATGGTATAAAGTACAATCAGAATCAGTTTGACGCTCTTGTATGCTTCGTTTATAACCTGGGTGTGTATTCTTTGCAAAATTCAGGTCTTAAATCTGTATTGCTCGATTGCTATGAGCCTACTGAGAATGATAAGGAAGATAATAATACCGCAACGGTAAGCGTTGACGGCTATCTCAATGTTCGTTCAGGTCCCGGCACTAATTATTCTGTGATCGGCACACTCAACAACGGAGATAAGGTAACTATACTTGACCCCGAGAAGAAAAACGGCGTTTGGCTGAAAATACAAACTGCCTCGGGTCTTGAAGGCTATTGCAGCTCTAACTATCTTATAATCGGCAGTTATTCGGGCGACAGAAACTTCAATTACATAGATGAAGATGATCTGATAGATGAGCTTCTGGCATACCACCATGCAGGCGGAGTTTGCTACTGGGGCTTGGTTTACAGAAGAATTGACGAGCTTGAAATGTTTATCTATGCAGATTACATTCAAGACGGCTGGCAGAATAAACACGGCTGGACAATGCCGGATTGCATAATGGGATACTGATTATTAGTCTAAAGTGGAAAGTGGAAATTTCACACGAGTACAATTTCACATTCAAACGATAATATTTTCGATAAAGTACAGACGGCAGTTGACTTAGGTTGGCTGTCGTTGTTTTTATTTTGACTAAAATTTTTTTGATTCCGTATTGAAAACAGTTTAATTTATATGTATAATTAAATTACCACATTAAGAATAAAAGGTATGAATGATGATAAACAAAAAAATTGAACCCTATCTTTTACAGGTACAAAAACCGGGACGATATGTAGGCGGAGAAATAAACAGCGTTTACAAAAACCTTGAAGATGTAGACGTAAGATTTGCGTTCTGTTTTCCCGATACATACGAGATCGGAATGTCACATCTCGGAATGAAAATTCTTTACAGTCAGTTTAACGAAGTGCCTTATATCTGGTGCGAGAGAGTTTTTGCTCCGTGGATAGATATGGAAAAAATAATGCTTGATAATAATATCCCCTTGTGGGGACTTGAAAGCGGCGATCCTATCACCGATTTTGAGTTTATCGGCTTTACTTTGCAGTATGAGCTTTCGTACACAAATATACTTCAAATGCTGAAGCTTGCAAATATCCCGATAAGAGCAAAAGACAGAAAAGGACTTAAACAGATAGTTTGCGCAGGCGGTCCGTGTGCCTGTAATGCAGAACCTTTGGCAGATTTTTTCGATCTGTTCTTTATCGGTGAGGGTGAAGATGTTGACCTTGAAGTAATAGAGCTTTTCAGAAAATGCCGTGACGAGGGCAAGTCGAGAGAAGAATTTCTGTTTCTCTGTTCGCAGATAGAGGGTGTGTATGTTCCGTCTTTGTATACTGCCGAGTATAACGACGACGGCACTCTCAGAGCATTTACACCGAATGAAGGTGTACCGGCAATTATACATAAGAGAATAATAATGGATCTCGATAAGGTATATTATCCCGATAAGTTTGTAGTACCACTTATAGAGATAGTTCACGACAGAGTTGTTGAGGAAATATTCAGAGGCTGTATAAGAGGGTGCAGATTTTGTCAGGCAGGCTTTTTGAACCGTCCTGTCAGAGAAAAGTCCCCCGATACTATTGATAAACAATGCCGCGCTTTGTGCCGCAGTACGGGATATGACGAAATATCGCTCTCGTCTTTGTCGTCAAGCGATTATACGCAGATAAGAGAGCTGCTTGACCGTTTAACGCAGTGGTCAGTAGATGAAAACGTCAGTCTTTCTCTGCCTTCAATGAGAGTTGACGGCTTTGACGAGAAAATTCTTTCAAAGCTTAAAACTGTCAGAAAAAGCGGTTTGACCTTTGCACCCGAAGCAGGCACTCAGCGAATGAGAGATGTTATCAATAAAAATGTAACAGAAGAAGAGCTTGTTAATACCTGTACAGTCGCATTTAAGGGCGGCTGGACTGCCGTAAAGCTTTATTTTATGCTTGGTCTGCCTACCGAAACTCTTGAAGATGTTTTAGGTATCGGTGATCTTGCACAGACGGTAGTTAATACATATTATAAAAATGAAAACAGGCAGAAGGGCAAGCAGGTTAAGGTGACAATAAGCACTGCCGCATTTATTCCGAAACCGTTTACTCCGTTTCAGTGGGAGCCGCAGACAGATGTTGATACAACCACAGAAAAGCAGAAGGCTTTGAAAAGTCATATTACCTCACGAAAAATAGTGTATAATTATCACGACGCAAAGGTAAGCTATTTAGAGGGAGTTTTTGCGAGAGGCGACAGACGGTTGTGCGATGTTCTGGAAGAGGCTGTTAACAGAGGACTTCATTTTGACGGCTGGGAGGCGTGTTTCGATTTCGATAAATGGATAGAGGTAATAAAGGACTGCGGTCTTGATCCTGATTTTTATGTTACACGCAGACGCTCGTTTGATGAGCTTTTACCGTGGGATCATATTGACTACGGAGTAAGCAAAAGGTTCTTGCTTTCCGAATGTCAAAAGGCATACGCAAACACAACAACGCCGAACTGCCGTGAAAAATGTTCGGGCTGCGGTGCTGCTAAGTATGGGGGAGGTGTATGCTTTGAAAAACATAAGAGTATGGTATAAAAAAGACGGTGCGTGCAGATATATCTCACATCTTGATGTAAACCGTGCCGTAATGCGTGCTATGCAGATGTCGGGTGTTCCGTTCTGGCATACAGAAGGGTTTAATACAAGAGTTTATGTGTCGTTTTCTTTGCCGCTGTCTTTGGGCTTTAAGGGTGATTATGAATCGTTTGACGCTCGCTTGAAAGACGACAATTATCCGATAGATAAAGTTGCAGAAAAGCTTAATGCGTGTCTGCCCGAGGGTATTTTTGTATATGATGTAACAGCACCTGTTATGAAGCCTGCCGAGATAGTGTATGCGCTGTTTGAGATAAGCTGTACCTCTGATGAATACGGCTGCGAAGAGCTTAAAGCGTTTGTTTTGTCTTTCTTTGAGCGTGAGCATATTATGGCAGAAAAGAAAACGAAAAAAGGTGCTGTAAAAGAGATAGACTTAAAAGAAAATGTTGTAAGATACAGTGTAGAACCATCAGGCGAAGAAGTAAAGATTACCCTTGTTTTGCCTGCCGGTATAGAGAAAAATATAAATCCTATGCTGCTTACCGATATAATGGAACAGGAGCTTGAAAAAAAGGTCTGCTTCTTTGTAACCAGGTCAAGGTTGTATAATGAAAAATTTGAAGATTTTGTGTAATTATTGATAAATGTTAAACAAAATTTAATTTTTAAGATTAAAAACTGTGGTATAATATAATCTGATATATTGTGCGAAGGAATAAATGAATATAATAAGAATTAATATAAGGAGTGAAATAAATGCAAGTAACGGAATTGGAAGAAATTTTTGTTGCGTCCGGTGTGGAAATGGTAAACAACAAAACATTCACTGCATTGTTTTGGGGCTATGAGCTTAGAGGAAAGGTAATTGTCCCCTCTATCCCGACAGTGGAATTTTTCTTTTACGGAAATGTATATCTCGAGAGCCAGGAGCAGGCAAAGACCTTTGTTGATGAATATGACGATAAATTCGGACATGCAAAATTCAGATTTTCCGATAAGTTCATTAGCATACTGCTCGATATAGGCAGTCTTGACGCAAAAGGCGTTAAGGAGCGTTTAGGTGCAGTTTGCAATTTTATGATAAGCAACGGTTTCGGAGCTATCGGTTTACAGCCTGAAGAACCCGAACCCGAGCCAATGGCAGCACCCATGCAGCAGCCGCAGATGCAGCAGCAAAGACAGCAGCAGAGACAGCCGCAAATGCAGCAGCAAAGGCAGCCTCAGCAGCAAAGACCTCAGCAGCCTGTTTATGAAGAACCAAAGGTACCGTTTGAACAGTATAAGGCACTTGATAAGCTGACGCAGATATTTATTCTTGGTGTAAATAAAATATCCGAGAATATGTTTACAACGATATATCACGGATTTAATGTTGTAGGTAAAATGCTTAACCCCACTAAAGATGATATAGAGATCATTTTTTACGGTCAGCTCACTCAGAACGTTGGCGAACAGTTTACGGAGTTTGCTGCGCAGCTTACCGAAAAATACGAGAAGTTCCCCGTAAAAATGGAGGGCGGAAGCTGTCGTGCTATTTTGTATTTTGAAGGCAAAGAGGTTGCAGAGTGTAAAGAAATGCTCGGTCAGATCTCAGGCTTTATGATGAGAAACAATATCGTTGCCGTAAATCTTCCGAATACGGTAGGCAGACCCTTGAAGTCGTATACCCAGGAGTCATACCGCGCTATGAAACAGGGCGGCGGCGCACCTCAGTCATCTGCCGGCGCAGCTCAATCTGGATATAACAGACCATCGGCAGGCTATTCATCGGGCAGCTATGGAAATGCCGCACCAACAAACGCAAACAGAAATCAAAGTCAGAACGTTCAGCCGCAGGGCGACAATAACAGCTTTGCGAAAAATTTCCTGAAGAAATTCGGAAAATAAGTATTGACAAAATCCGCTTAACACGCTATAATATGATAGTGCTGTTAAGCTATGGAGAGATGTCCGAGCTGGCCGAAGGAGCATGATTGGAAATCATGTATACGGTTACCACCGTATCTGGGGTTCGAATCCCCATCTCTCCGCCAATAAGCCGGTGTGATGGAATTGGCAGACGTAGTGGACTCAAAATCCACCGGTAGCGATACCGTGCCGGTTCGAGTCCGGCCACCGGCACCAAACCGCTGACTTTGTTTTTTTTACATTCGTCAGCGGTTTTTATTTTACAATATTTTTATAATAAATATTGCTGTTTATAAAATGACAGCATTGTGAGAAGGGTGTATCTTAATATGGCAAGTAGCGTAAAAATCGGAATTATAGGAGCATTAAAGGTTGAAATTGAGGGTATCAACGAAAAAATGGAGAATAAAGAAACTCTGACCCTCAGTGGTATAGACTTTGTAAGAGGAGATCTGTACGGCAAAAAAATAGTAACTGCTGTGTGCGGAGTAGGCAAGGTATTTGCGGCAATGTGCGCACAGACTATGATACTCGGATTCTCACCCGAAATAATCATAAATTCGGGTGTTGCAGGCTCTCTTTGCAAAGAGCTTAGCATAGGTGATGTAGTTATCGGTGAAAAGCTTGTTCAGCATGATATTGATACTACGGCTCTGGGCGATGAAAAGGGGCTTATTTCGGGTATAAACAAGGTGTACATAGAAACTGACAAAAAAATAAGCGATATGCTTAAAGCGTGTGTTGAATCATTGGGCATACATTCTCATTCGGGAACGATCGCTTCCGGCGACGCTTTTATTAATGCGTGTGATAAGAAAAAAGAGCTGGCAGAAACCTTTGGCGCAGTTGCCTGCGAAATGGAGGGCGGAGCTATGGCTCAGGTTTGTTACATAAATAACATTCCTTTTTCTGTAATGCGTGCTATCTCAGACGGCGGCGATGATAATTCTCACCTCGATTATAACGAGTTTTTGAAAATGGCTTCGCAGCGTTCTGTAGATGTTATGAATAAATTCGTTGAAATGTATGAGTAATACTATTGCACCGGATGGTATAAAACGACAATAAAGTGAACTGTCTGTTAAATATATGTTATATTTTTTCGGAATTAGTTAAAGGTTTGTTGTTTTTCTTGATTTAGTGCGATTACTGTATTATAATTGTACTTATTATAATGCGGTTTTGTGTATTTTTCTACCGAAAGGAAGATGTTGACCCATGAAATATATAAAAAGAGCGGTCTGCGCAGCGATCACCGTTTCGATGATCCTCTCGTTTGCAGGCTGTAAAAATGAAAATGATACATCTGAAACAAAGGATACAGCAAGCACCTTTGTTTCTCAGAATTATGATACGCCCGATACTCCCACGCAGGCTGTAAAGGAGTATCGAATAGGCAATGTCACAGTCAAAGAAAATGTTACCGAATTGCAGTTAGGTGATGTTACCTTTACAGAGGACGATCTGAAAAATATTTCCAAACTTACAAATCTGGAGTATTTCGGTGTGCTTTCTTCAAATCTGACCGATCTCAACTTCTTGAGCGGTCTGCCGAATCTGAAAACAGTTGTTATCGGTACAAGCGATATGAAGAATCTTACTTCTTTATCGGGTCTTACCTCGCTTGAAAATCTCTCTATTATCAATGCAAATCTAACAAGCCTCAATGGCATGGAGAATTTGTCTGAGCTTAAAAATATCAACTTTACAAATAACCTTATAAACGATATAAGCGCAATTGAGAGATGCAGAGAGCTTGAAAATATCAATCTTGAGTCTAATCTCATCAGTGATATTTCACCGCTTGCAAGTCTTAATCATCTTACGACACTTAATTTAGGCAGCAATGCGATCTCTGACGCTTCTCTGCTTGCATCGCTTTCATCACTGAAAACGCTGAGTATTTCCTGCAATATGGTATCGGATCTTTCTTTCCTTGAAGATCTGAAGGAGCTTGAAAACCTTGACCTTACAGCGATCAATCCCGATGATAAAAAGGTCTTTATGGAGCTGATGAGCCTTAAAGAGCTTGATGTTACAGATTCAAGCCTTTCTCGTGCAGATGTTGTAAAGATCATGATCTGGCTCAAGGATTGTCATGTAAAGAGCAGCTTCATTATTACAGATGAAGAGCTTAACAGAGGCAAAGAGGAAGAGGATACAGACTCGCAGTCCGACAAGGATTCAACCGACAGCGAAAAAGACATCAACGATGATGAAACGTCGAGTACGCTTGATAATAATTATTACGAAGAGGACAGCGAGGAATACGAGTATTATTACGAGGATAACAACAACGATAATAACTACAATGATTATGATGACGGTTATAATGATTATGATGATGGTTATGACGATTATTTGTACTATTGATCTGTAGAGGTATTATTATGAATAAGCTGTATAAAATTATTAGCGTGTGTCTTTGTTCGGCAATGGTTTTGCCGCTGTTTTCAGGCTGCGGCAAAGAGACAGAAGAGCTGACAGAGAGTAAAAACGATGTATCATCAATAGCTGTTGTAAGTCATGTTACCGTTGTGGATTCTAACGACATTCCCGTAAACGAAAGTCCGCTTGCAAAAGAGGAGTTCATTTTCGGAAATGTATTCTTCAACAAGGCTGTGACAACTATTGAGCTTTCAGATACGAATGTTGACTCATTTGCACCTCTTCTGGAGTGCCCGTATCTTGAAACACTTACTTTGACAGGCTGTAAGATAAGAGATTATTCTGCGCTCAATTCACTGACGCAGATTCAAAACCTTACACTTTCAGACTGCGGTTTTGATAATATCAGCAATGTAAGCGATCTCATTCAGCTTAAATCTCTTGATTTGTCGTATAATAATGTTTCCGATATTATCAAGCTCAGTTCGCTCAAAAACTTGCAGTCGCTTATGATCACAGGCGGTGATGTTAAAGCGATCAGCCCTGTAAAGTATATGCCAAAGCTGCAGGTGTTTAAGGTCGACGCAAAGAGCTGCGAAGATCTTTCACCGCTTGAAGAGCTTACAAAGATGAAGAATCTGTATATATCGACCGACAAGTGTTCCGATATAAATGCTTTGGAAAAGCTTACAGATCTGAGAAACTTAGAGCTTAAAATGCCGAATCTGAAGGATATTTCCGTTCTTGAAAATATGCCTTATCTCAGCACATTAAAGCTTTCGGGTACAAAGATAGATTCTGTTCGTCCGATAAGAAATATCACAAACCTTGTTGAGCTTGATCTGTCCAACACAAAGATCACAGAGGTTTATTTCTTAAAGCGTATGACTTTTCTTGAAAAGCTTGATGTAAGCGGTAACAAGATCACCGATCTTTATAATCTTGAAAACTGTACGGGACTTATCGTTCTTGATGTTGCAAACACAGGTATTACAAAGTCGGAATATGAAGATCTGTATTATGCTTTGCCCGATACAACTATTATTTATAAGCATGAAGAGGTAACCGGTGGACTTGCAGAGGAATCTGACAGCGAAAATAACGAGGACAGCGAGAACGAAGAGAATACAGACTCCGACAACGAGAATGAATACCGTGACAGAGAACAGGAAGAAAGCCGTTCAGAGAACAACGAAAACTACGGCAGCACAAACGGCTATTGGTTCGAGAATGACTATACAGGCGGATATGCTTTTTACAGCTATGATGACGGTATGATATACAATGACGGCGAGGGCGGACACTTCTATAATGGAGAACCGGTCTGATTTAATTCGCAATGCGCAATTCGCAATGCAGACCGTGCAAAAACCAACAAATAAGTTTTCGCTCAAGCCTTTTTCAAAAGGCTTGCAGGGGTGTGGGGACAGCGTCCCCACAAATCGCCGCAGGCGCACTCCAGCCCTTTTAGGGGTGAATTTCAAAAACAGTCCTGCGGACTGTTTTTGGAAGAGGGGCATTTTGGCAGAAAATGCCCCTAAGTATGATTTTGAGCCAAAGTTGCCCCGCCGCTCCAAGGC
>JAFOMO010000135.1 GCA_017418905.1 Clostridia bacterium
ACTACGGCAGCAGCTATTTTGACAAAGAGCAAATGAGCCGCTTAATCGACTTAATCGTGCAGGATTGCAAGGCGCTTGACATTGAGACGGACGACCCGAGAGAACTCGAAAGACTGATTGCAGAATGGGAGGGCAAACAATGAAACCGTTCAGGCGTGAATGTTATCTCTGCGGTATCCTTGAAAGTGACTATGTGCAGATGCACCGACACCATTTACTGCAAGGGATAGGGCGCAGAGCTATCTCTGACCGCTACGGCTTAGTCGTTGACCTTTGCGAGAAATGTCACTATAAGGCACATCACGATAGCATAGTAGCAGACCAGCTACACAAAGAGGCACAGCGCAGAGCCGAGGCGCAGGAAATGAGCCGCGCTGAGTTTATCGCAACATTCGGCAAAAATTATTTATGAGGTGATACGATGATACACATTATTGCAGATTATTACTTTATGGCTGACGGCGTGCAGTATACGCTTTTGCAGACGCAGAACCCGAAAAAGCAAGGCAAAAAGCAAAGCTACGGCAAGCCGCTCGGCTATTTCACAACGCTCGGGCACTTGCTTGACAGGTTGGCGCAGATAATCACGGCAGAGAGCAAGACGGACGGAGAGATTTCGGAGTACATTCAGGCGCTTGAAAGCAACAAAAAGATGCTTGAAAACCTTGAACAGATTAAAACAAACGAATAAGACCGCGTGCAAGGCGGCTGACGCAACGCGCACGGCGTTTTTAATGGGTGGGTAGTATAAACATACTACCAAAATAAAACGCGCTTAAAACAGCGCTATATTTGAAATGACAACAATTCGGTAATTCCGAACAGTTGAAACAGGAGGGAAAAACAATGGGCAGAAAAGGAAAGCACTATATTTACAAGTTTGTTAGCAATGGTGACGAGATAGAGCTTACAGCGAAAGCAGAGGGAAACCTCTATACCGTTGAAAGAATACTCGGAAAGGTTTTAGTTAAAGGGAGAAACGAATTGTTTGAAATGATTGAAATAAAGAACAGAGTATCTCCACAACTCAACGGTATTTTTTTAACAGAAAGAAAAAACTTTAACTTTGACAATATCAAGAGCTTTATTCTATTTCATTCAAACGGCGACAGGAGCGAACAATGGCATCCGTACAAACAAGACCTTAAAGATGACACTCTTTTGTCTGATTTAGGTATAGCGGTTTTGACATATAAGTACTTTTATTCGGGTGATGATAAAATTAACGATGTTTACTATGTGTGCAAAAAGGAAGATGTCAACGAGGAGCTCAAAGAAGAACTGAAAGAACGAAGCATTCAAGCAGAAAACGAGGCGAAAAGATTACGCACGATATGGGCAAGTCGTGAAAAGTGTACTATCAACTGGGAAAATATATAGGGAGGTATAAACAATGGGAATATCAAGAACTGTAATTTTAGGACGTATCACAAAAGACCTTGAACTCAAACAGACACCTAACGGCGTGAGCGTGCTGGCGTTTACGGTAGCGGTTGACCGCAACAGCAAGGACAAGCAGACGGATTTTATTTCCTGCGTAGCGTGGAAACAGACAGCAGAGTTTATAGCT
>JAFOMO010000013.1 GCA_017418905.1 Clostridia bacterium
GCTTCACCCCGATAACATGGCAGCAGGCCCTGCTTCTTACGGTATGACAGACACAATGGGCAGAATGCACTCAGACGCACAGTTTGCAGGTTCTTCATCTGTTCCGGCTCACGTTGAAATGATGGGTCTTATCGGAATGGGCAACAACCCGATGGTTGGCGCAACAGTTGCATGTGCAGTTGCTGTTGAAGAGGCTATGAAGTAATATTGCTTTTATAGCATAAAACTGTATAAAAAAATTCGGCTGTCGCAGAAATGCGGCGGCCTTTTTTTAATCAAATATTGTGGTTTGATCTCGACGGGTGTAAACAATAGCGTAAACAGTTAAAATATATTTTTGAACATCTACTGAGTAGTATATATAAAAATTTTTATATTTTTTTATTGACTTTTAATTTGTGTAAAAAACGTGCTTTCAAGCTTCAAGCATAGTGCGGCTCTGAACTTCAGGTTATCCGGCACAGTCAAAGCCTTTAAGCACATTGAGTACAAAAAAAGAAAACCCAAACATCTCAAAACAATTCCACTCTCAACTTTCAAATCTCAAATCTTAACTCTCAAAACTCCACTTTCAACATTCTGCTTTATAATTGAAAAAAATAGAAATTTTAATTGCATATTACCTATTGTAAGAGTTTTCGCTTTGTGCTATAATTATGATTACCGTATTGTAACATTTTTTTAATCAGATTTGGGAGGGAAAGAATTTCGTGAGATGTATGTATTGTATGGAGGAATATGACGAAGATCTCGACGTTATATGCCCCTACTGCGGCAACGATGTTGTTGACATTGTAAACGACAGCACCTGTTTGCAGGCAGGAACTGTACTTAAACACAGATATGTGCTCGGCAGAGTTCTCGGTGACGGCGGATTCGGCATTACTTATATGGGCTTTGACAAAGCATTAAAAAGAAAAGTTGCCGTTAAAGAGTTTTTCCCTAACGAGTGCGTGACCAGACAAAAGGGCGAATCGGAAGTAACTCCTCTGAGCGGAGAGAGAGGCGAGCGTTACGCTAACGGTCTGAAAAGCTTTCAGGAGGAGGCTCAGCGTCTTGCTAACTTAGGCTCTGTTGACGGTGTTGTTAATGTATTTGATGTATTCGCCGCTAACGGCACTGCTTATATTGTTATGGAGTATCTCAGCGGAGATACCGTTGCTCAGATGGTTGAAAAAAGTCATATGCTCGGCTTTGGCAAGACTATGAATATTATCGTGCCGGTTCTGCGCAGCCTGATAAAAATTCATAAAGCCGGTATTATACACCGTGATGTTTCTCCGCAGAACATTATACGCACAGGAGAAGGCAAGATCGTACTCATAGATTTCGGCGCTGCAAGATCGAATGCTTTTTCTATATCTAAAAGCAGTATGTCGGTAGTTCTTAAACAAGGCTATTCACCAATAGAGCAGTACGACAACAAACTAACGCAAGACACTTATACAGACGTATATGCAGTAGCCGCAACTATGTATTATATGCTTACGGGCATTACACCCGACTTTGCAAACTCTCGTCTGCTCGATGATAAGCTTCCGCCCGTGTCACAGCTTCGTGACGATCTGCCCGAACAGCTTGACAGTATAATAGCAAATGCGCTTGCTGTTCGTCCCGAGGACAGAACGCAAACCGCACAAGAGCTGCTCGATCAGATAATGACGCTAAAAGACTTCAAACGCGATCCCAATAAAAAGAAGCCTAAAAGACCCGACAAGGCTGTTACTCAGACCGTATCAAAACAGCAGTGGAAATCTTATGTTGAAAAGACACCCGTAACAACATACGATCCTGCCGAGAGAGAGTATAAACCAAAGGTAATTACCATTAGTCATTCCGTAAACAACAGCACAGCCTCAAATCAAGTAAAGTCACGCACCGTATCTCAGCCTGTACCCGAGGAGGAAGAACCAAAAAAGGTAAGTGCTCCGCTTATAGTCGGTATTCTGGTCGCTTTGGTCGTTCTGGGCGGTCTGCTCACGGTAGGTTATCTCGATAAGCGTGATAATATGACCGTGCCCGATTTTGTCGGACAGAATATTGACGGAATACTGTCAAACAGCGAATATGAATTTGATTTCGAGATAGTCAACATTTATAATCCGGACACCGATCTTGACGTTGTAATAAGTCAATCGCCTGTGTCAAGCTCACGTCACGTTAAAAAGGATTCACACGTCCGCCTTACCGTAAACAGTCTTGACACTGAGGTCACCATTCCCGTTATGACAAAGATGTCGCAGACAGTTGCGCAGTCAACGCTTGAATCACTCTTTCTTGAAGGAGAATTTGTTGTCATTCATGACGATAACTTTGACGAGGGTACTGTAATAAGAACAGAACCCGTCAACGGTACAAAAGTCAACGTAAAATCCAAAGTCACTGTATATATCGCAGAAAACAGCGTTACCGTACCGACAGTTGTAGGCAAGACGTATGAAGAAGCCGCAGAGCTTATCGAAAAAGCAGGTCTGCATGTCGGTGAGATAACATACGATTACAGCGACGAATACGACACAGGGTGCATTATAAGTCAAGGCGTTGACAGCAGTGTAAAGGTAGAGAAAGGCACATATATTTCGCTTGTGGTAAGTCAAGGCAGACCTTATGAGGTAACATTAAGCGAATCGGTAGAATTATCTACTCTTAAAGCACCGTTCAAGATAGTTGTATATGCCGACGGTGAAGAAGAATCGAGTAAGATGTTCTATTCTACGGTATTCAAGAATACGTATGATTTTGATATTGTACGCTATAACACAAGAGGAGAAGTAACAGTTGAAGTATATGTTGACGGAGAATTGTTCCGTTCATATATATTTGACTTCAAAAACAGCTCCATTACATTAATGGAAGAGTATGAGGTTTCTGCTCAGAAGAGAAAAGACACAGACTCAGACACATCATCAAAAACTACTTCTTCAAAAACAACCTCATCGGAAACAACAAGCTCTGAAACCGATTTAAAACCCGACGATACAACACACAGCGAGGTACACGACGAAAGCTCCAAAACAGCCGACACAACGTCCGAGACAGTTTCTGAACTGTTTCCGCTGCCGACAATAAATTAATACGAAAGCAAAATAATACCGTACAAAGTTATAAATGCTTTGTACGGTATTGTTTATAAGAAGAAAGATAGATATTACTCAATTTTTTCTTTATTGCTCATTAAATCTTTTGCTTTTATTTCGGGGTGATGATAACGCTTTCTTTTGTCGGGCAGACAAAGAATTTTACTTATAAAAGTACCCAAGTCTTTATATGCCTGCGGAGTCTGAAATTGAATAGCCTTTGTCGGGCAGTAAGCAACGCAAGCATTACAGCCGTGGCAATTGTGGTTCCACACGGGTCTGCCGTTTTCCATAGTAATATTATTATTCGGGCAGACCTTCATACACAAGCCGCATTTTTTGCATTTGTCGTTAGTATAAAAGCCTTTGTCATACTCATGCTCAACAGCAAGATACGGTCCCATTGCACTGTCATATCTTTTTCTTGAAAGCCACCCCATATGCGGATATTTTCTCTTAGTTTTCGCCGCTATCTCCTTTGCGGTATTATTCATCTGTTTTTCCATATATGGTATCATTATTTTTTCGGGCGGAAACGGCGGATATGCTATACACTGGCTTGCAACACAATGAATAACTCTGCCATAGTCAAGCCTTGCGCCCTTCTCTTCAAGCAGTGAGGCAACCGTTTCAAAGCATTTGCCATGTACAGCTATGTATGTAGCAACCATAAAAATATAAGCGTCTTTATTGATTGAAAGCTTTTGTATAAACTTTTTGAACGTGCCGGGAATATCCCACTCATACACGGGGCATACAAAGCCTATAACATCTGCGTCATTTGCCGAAACCGTATCGGGATCACAGCGAACAGACACAAGCTGTGCGCCGCCTATTTCTTTTGCTATTTTTCTTGCGGTATAAAGGCTGTTGCCCGTTCCGCTGAAATAATAAATTATTGATTTCATAATATACCCCCGTTAATTTGAAAGTGGAAAGTAGAAAGTGGAAAGTGGAAATTCGGAAGTAATCATTGCACACTGCACATTTAACTTAACTCTTAACTCTCAAAATTTTTTAAAGTGTCACACTTGTTTCTTTCTTGATTTTATTATATAATAGTAAATACATAAAATCAATGCAAAAAGGTAATGTGTCACACATTGATAACTATTGTAACCTGAAAGGAAATAAGTATGAATACAACAAACGGAAAAATAGCCGAACACTCAAAACAAAAAATCGCAGACGCATTACTTCGTGTAATGGAGCAATACACCTTTAAGGAGATCACCGTCACACAGCTTGCGCAGGAATCGCAGCTTTCAAGAAAGACGTTTTACCGCCTGTTTCAAGACAAAGAAAGCGTGTTGTCATATCTATTTGAGAAGATATATATAGAATGTCTGAGTGAGATCAAATCGAAAGAATTAACTCATTATTGGGATATTGTGCAATGTTATTTTGATTTTTGGGGCAGCCGTCCCGAGCTGCTCACACTGCTTAACCGCAGCGGTCTTTTGCCTGCATTGTTTGAGGGTGCATATAAGTATTCGGGCGAAATATTCATGCAGGTACGCTCACAACAGACTATAACGGAGTTTTCCGTACCTTTGCCTTATCTGCTTGCTTACAGCATGGGCGGAATACACAGTATGCTTATAAAGTGGGCAGAAAGCGGAATGGAAATTCCCTCTAATGAGCTTATCAGCAAGCTGAGGGCGGCTTTTAAGTCGGAGGAGATATAATACAAAAAGAAATATATTATTTGTATCGTAATTCGCAGTACAACGTGATATAATAATACAAAAACAGAATTCCGAGTTCTGTCTGAGTCATACTTATTTGCTTGCGAAGTGATTTGAGAGTCTGCCCAAAATCATAAGCGTATTCCATAATAATTCTCCTATACAGATACTTTTTTGAATATTTGATGACTTTTATTCTATTATTTGTTATTATAGTATCTGCACAGTAGAATTATAGTGCTATTAGTATACTAATAGTAGATTTTCACAGCGTATTGTCTTTCAGTTCAAGAATATAATCTGCCGAAACATTATAGAGCCTGCATATATCAATAAGCTTTTCAAGCGGCAGACTGCGCTTACCGCTTTCGTATAATTGATACTGCTGACGTGTAATTCTAAGCACACTCGCAACATACTCTTGTTTGTAATCGTGATCTTCACGCAAATCTCTCAACCGCCGCAAATACATTATTGCACCTCTTTGAAAATTTTTTGTACTTATAATAAAATTTTACTA
>JAFOMO010000136.1 GCA_017418905.1 Clostridia bacterium
ATACTAAGGAATTGTCAAGAAATAAGTTGTGCAATTCAGGCGAGCATGAAAGTGCAAGATATTTCTTGACGATTCCTAAGGAACTGTTCATCAATAACTTTTAATTTCTGCTTGTCTGATTTGCTCTGCACAGCGTTAAATTTTTTTGAAATACGTCAGTATTCCTGCGAAAATTTGCCTCGTGCAGAACAAATTATCATAGGCATAAATTTAAAAGTTATTTCTTCACAGCTCCTAATGGTTAATGCAATTCAAAAGTTTTGCAAGCAACCATTGTACATTGCACACTGCACATTGCACATTGAAAATAATTCCACTTTCCACTTTCAACTTTCCACTTTTCAAAAGAGGTGATACAGTGTCATTCGTGCATTTACATCTTCACAGTGAATACAGCCTGCTTGACGGTGCGTGCAGAATAAAAGACCTGATCGATTCAGTTAAACAAAAGGGACAAACAGCCGTTGCCGTAACAGATCACGGCAATATGTTTGCTGCAATAGATTTTTACTGCGAAGCCAAAGCCGCAGGCATAAAACCGATAATCGGGTGCGAGGTCTATGTCGCACATGAAAGCCGTTTTGACAAAGCGGGCGCAAACGATCAGAAAGCAAGTCACCTAATTTTGCTGTGCGAGAATATGACAGGCTATAAAAATCTGATCAAAATGGTGTCGCTTGCCTGGACGGAAGGCTTTTACCGCAAGCCCCGTATCGACAGAGAATTGCTTGAACAATATCATGAGGGTATCATCTGTCTTTCCGCCTGCCTCGCAGGAGAAATTCCGCAGGCTTTGCTGAACGAAGATTATAACAAAGCTGCCGAAATTGCCGCATACTACAAAAACCTTTTCGGTAAGGACAACTTCTTTTTAGAACTGCAGGATCATCACCTTGACGAACAGAAGATCGTAAACAGATCGCTTGTTCGTTTGTCAAATGAGCTTGACATTCCCCTTGCCGCAACTAACGACTGTCATTATATAGACAGAAAAGACGCTGCCGTTCACGATATTCTGTTGTGCATACAAACAGGTCATACAGTCAAAGACGCAGACAGAATGAAGTTTCCGAATGATGAGTTTTATATAAAAACAGAAGAAGAAATGCTCTCTCTCTTTCCCGAAACACCTCAGGCGGTGCATAATACCGCACTTATCGCTGATAGATGTAACGTGGAGTTTTCCTTCGGCAATACCATTCTGCCGCATTTTGACGTTCCAAACGGAGAAGAACACGAACAGTATTTGACAAGACTTTGCATTGAGGGACTTCATAAGCATTACGGCGAAACTCCCTCAGACGAGGTGCGCAGCCGCCTTGATTATGAGCTGAGTGTTATAACCTCAATGGGCTTTACCGATTATTATCTGATCGTTAGCGACTTTGTGCAGTACGCAAGGTCACAAAAAATACCGGTAGGTCCCGGGCGAGGTTCGGGTGCAGGCAGTCTTGCGGCTTACTGTATGGGTATTACAGAGGTTGATCCTATCGAGTTCGATCTGCTGTTTGAGCGTTTCTTGAACCCCGAGCGTGTCTCAATGCCCGATTTTGACATTGACTTTTGTGCGGTACGGCGGCAGGAGGTAATAGATTACGTCATAGACAAGTACGGCGCAGACCACGTTGCGCAGATAATCTCATTCGGCACAATGGCTGCAAGAGCCGCTATAAAGGACGTTGGCAGAGCACTTGATATGCCGTACTCGGATGTTGACCGCTGCGCAAAGCTCATACCGCCCGATCTCGATATTACCATAGACAAGGCTTTGAACTCGGTGAGTACGTTAAAGGAAATGTACGATACACACGAGAGTGTAAAGCGTCTTATTGATATGGCTCGCTCCGTTGAGGGTATGCCCCGTCATACTACTATGCACGCCGCAGGTGTTGTTATTACCCGTGATCCCGTTGACAGCTATGTACCGCTTGCGCTGAACGATAAAACTGTTGTCACGCAGTACACTATGAAAAAGCTTGAAAAGCTCGGACTTCTTAAAATAGACTTTCTTGCTTTGCGAAATCTCACCGTACTTAATGACGCTAAAAATCTGATACTGAATACAGACGATACTTTTTCGGATGATAAGATCAATTATACAGACAAAAATGTGTTTGCTATGCTGTCGCAGGGCAACAGTGACGGAGTGTTTCAGTTTGAATCTTCGGGTATGAAAAACGTATTAACTCAGTTTCGCCCCGAAAATATAGAAGACCTTATCGCTATTTTGTCGCTTTACCGTCCCGGTCCTATGGACTCTATCCCGACATATATTGAAAATCGTCATTCACCCGATAAGGTGAGGTATAAACATCCTTTGCTCGAAAGCATACTTAATACAACATACGGATGTATCGTGTATCAGGAGCAGGTAATGCAGATATTCAGAACTCTTGCAGGCTATTCTCTGGGAAGAGCAGATTTAGTAAGGCGTGCTATGGCTAAAAAGCAAAGGGACGTTATGGAGAGCGAGAGAAGAATATTCATTTATGGGGAAACGGACGAAAACGGCAATGTTATTACAGACGGCTGTATAAGACGAGGTGTTGACGAAAAAACAGCAGAAGAAATATTCGGAGAAATGGAAAGCTTTGCCTCATACGCTTTCAATAAATCTCATGCGGCGGCTTATGCAAAGGTTGCATATATGACGGCGTGGTATAAATATTATTATCCCAAAGAATATATGGCTGCTCTTTTGTCAAGTGTGTTGGGCAATTCGGTAAAGCTTGCGGTTTATATGTCTGACTGTAACCGTATGGGTATAATAATAGAACCGCCGCACGTAAATTACAGCGGTATGGGATTTACAGTACACGGTGATAATATAAGGTTTGGTCTGCTTGCGGTGAAAAATCTCGGCGCAGGTATTATTCAGGCGATAGAAAAAGAACGCATACAGGGCGAGTATAAAAGCTTAACAGACTTCTGTACCAGATTATACAAATACGGTCTTAACATAAGAACACTTGAAAGTCTGATAAAAGCAGGCGCACTTGACGGTCTCGGACTCAACAGACGTGAGCTTTTTTTTGGTGCAAAGCGTGTTCTTGACAGTGTGAGCGCAGATAAAAAGAAAAATTTAGAGGGACAGTTATCATTTTTCGGTGCGGAAGAGATCGAGAAGATGTATGAGCTGCCCACTATGCCCGATTTTCCTCTTAAAGATAAGCTTGAAATGGAGAAAGAGGTATCGGGAATGTATCTCACGGGACATCCGCTTGAAGAATATCTGCCGTATATAAACTCTGTAAAGCTTACAAAATTTGCCCGTATAGCAGAGGGCGGCACGATGTATGACTCACATCACGTCAGGTGCGCCGCAGTTGTATCGGGCGTAAACTCAAAAGCTACCAAAAACGGCGGCATTATGGCTTTTGCAGAGCTTGAAGACCTTACAGGAAGTATGGAAATGCTTGTGTTTCCGAAAACGCTTGCGCAGTACGGCAATATTATTACAGAAGGAAATGCAGTTGAGGTATACTGTTCCGTTGACGCTAAACCCGATGAAGAACCTAAGCTTATCTGCGAGAAGGTGCGCTTGTGTCCGAAACAGGCGGTAACTCGGAATAATACGGGCAGTGAACGCAGTAATACGGCAGGAAAAAATGCAAAAAGGCTTTTTCTCAGATTTACGTCAAAGAACAGCTATGAGTATGATTACGCTGTCAGACTTATGGCTGTATTCGACGGAACAACGCCCGTATCACTGTATTACAGCGATACAAAGGAGTATGAGCATTTGCCGTATGATAAGTGCGTATATATAAATGATGTTATGATAAATGAGCTTACAAGAGTTCTGGGCAGAGAAAACGTGATATTCAGATAGTCGTTATTTTTTGTTGACAAAAATTGAAAATCCACTTGTTATTTATACAATTATGTATTATAATAGTGATGATTGAAAAATTTATCCGTTTGCGGTTTTGTCTGCAAATGTATTGTTATACTAAACCCGATGTTTATTCAGACAAGGGGCAAAAAGTAAAGGGAGGACTTAAAATGAGTCAGAAGGCAATTGCAGTTTTGACAAGCGGCGGCGATGCACCCGGAATGAATGCCGCTGTAAGAGCTGTTGTAAGAACAGGTATTTCTAAGGGTATGAAGGTATACGGAGTATACAGAGGATATAACGGCTTGCTTACCGGAGATGTTAAAGAGCTTAACCTCAGAAGCGTTTCCGATATAATACACAGAGGCGGAACAGTTCTTTACACTGCAAGAAGTGAAGAATACAATACACCCGAAGGCGTTAAAAAGGCAGCGGATTTTTGCAGACAGCTCGGTGTATCGGGCGTTGTTGTAATAGGCGGAGACGGCTCATTCAGAGGCGCACGGGATTTGACGGGCGAGGGTATTCCCTGTGTTGGTATTCCCGGTACTATTGATAACGATATTGCGTGCAGCGATTATACAGTAGGCTTCGATACTGCAATGAATACTGCAATGGAAATGGTAGATAAAATTCGTGATACTGCTCAGTCGCACGATCGCTGCTCTGTTGTAGAGGTAATGGGCAGACGCTGCGGAGATATAGCTTTGCAGACAGGTATTGCAGTAGGTGCTGCCGCTATTCTCGTGCCGGAGATAGAGTGGGATCTTGAAAGAGATGTTATCAGACGTATTCTTGAAAATCAGAATACAGGCAAAAAGCACTTCATTATCGTTGTTGCAGAGGGCGTAGGCAAGGTTTCCGAGATTGCAAGATATATTCAGACAAGAACAGGCATTGAGTCGAGAGCGACTATCTTAGGTCATGTTCAGAGAGGCGGTTCTCCCACACTGCGTGACAGAGTTGTTGCAAGCGAAATGGGCAATAAGGCTGTTACATTGCTTGAACAGGGCATTGGCAACAGAGTTATTGCTATGAAGAATGGCAAGATCGTAGATTTCGATATTACCGAGGCTCTTGATATGCAGAGAGTGTTTGACAAAAATCTTTACGAAATAGCTCATACAATATCAATTTAAGCGTTGGCAAAAAGCCGATAAAATAAGGCTTTAGCATAAATTTTTAGGGCATTATATCTATATTTCTTTATAAGAAATAGAAAAGTATCAATTATAAAATATTTCCTTAAAAATTTGTAAACAAATTTTTAATTAGGTGTTGCAATTTTTGAAAGGGTGTTGTATAATAAAGGTACTGATAATGCCGCAACGGCACATTTATTAACAGGAGGAATACTATTATGAATAAGAAGTTTATCAGTGTTATCATGGCTGCTACACTTGCACTTTCTTCCGCAGCTATCTGCGCTTCTGCTGCAGAGGTTGACATCAAGCCTTCAACAGAGTCCGGTAAGATCAGATTCGACAAGGGCAACTGGAACAAGAATGACGGCATTTGCTTCTACATCTGGGCAACAAAAGAAGGCGAGCATGATATGTTCTGGGTACAGGGTCAGTGGCAGGAGGAAGCAAAGTGGGCTTCCAAGAAGATCGTTGCTGATGATGATCCCGAGAATCCTCAGTTCTGCGAGATGGAAGTTGACATCATGGACGGTTGGAATACCTTCATCATCTTCAATGACATCAATACAACAGAGCAGACATTTGACTGCGTACTTACACCTAGTGCTTTCGGCGACACAGCTCACATGACAGACGAGAGAATGGAAAACCCTGAAGACAGTGATAAGACTTGTATCGGTGTTTACTTCGACAATGCAAGCGACTGCGGTTCTCACTTGGTTATCACATCAACAGGTAACGTAGTAGGTAACGCTCTCGCTCCGAATGATGATCCTAACTGGATCGTTGCAAATGCTCTTTACAAGCTCCTTGGCAAAATGGACAAGAGTGGCATAGAGTGCTGCACACAGGAAAAGGTTGACAACTGGGTATCTGCTTTTGGTACAACAAAAGAGGCTGTTTGGGAGAAGTTCCAGACATTCAACGGTCAAGATGGTCGTGAAGAGTATGCAAACAAAGAAGCAGATGTAAAGAAGCTCCTCGGCATTGAAGACGAAACAGACACAACTTCTTCTGAGACAACAAGCTCTGAGGGCACATCTTCAACAGAGTCTAACAACAGTTCTTCAAGCTCTTCAAGCTCCAACGGCGGCGGCACATCAAGCAAGAGTGCAACAACAGGCACAACTTCTACAACAACTACTACAACAACAAGCACAGCTTCTTCTACAGACGCTGCTGCAACAGGCGACGTAACAGGCACAGCTGCATTTGCAGGCGTTCTTCTCGCTGCTGCTGCAACAATCGTTGTAACACGCAAGAAGGTTGAGGAGTAATATACTTACTTCAAATAAATAATACTTAAAATAAAAAGATCCCCTTGGTTTTGTACCGAGGGGACTTTTTGTATTATCTGCTAAGGAATTGTCAAGGAATAAGTTGTGCAATTCAGGCGAGCATGAAAGTGCAAGCTATTTCTTGACGATTACTAAGTAATCAAAAAGACAACTGATAAATGTATAATTCAGACTTTGCAAAAAGTAGTGTTCTTCTATGTCAAGCCTTACTGCGCCGCCTTGGAGCGGCGGGGCAACTTTGGCTCAAAA
>JAFOMO010000137.1 GCA_017418905.1 Clostridia bacterium
CAGGACTGTTTTTGAAATTCACCCCTAAAAGGGCTGGAGCGTGCCTCCGGCGGCTAAGGGGCGCTGCCCCTTAGAACCCCGCAAGCCTTTTGAAAAAGGCTTGACCGAAAACTAAATTGTTGGTTTTTGCACAGTCTGAATGCGCAATTACGCGATCATACACAATAATAACAATCATTTGAAGCCCGCAAACAAAGTTATTGTTTGTGGGCTGAATTTTTTCATCTTTAATTTTCACTTTCCACATTCAACTTTCAAAATTCCACTTTCCACTCTCCAATTTCCATATTTATAATAAAAGTGTTGACATTTCACTTAAATAGTTATATAATTCAATTGTTCGGGCTGAGAAGAGAAGAGCCGCAAATGTTGTGCCCTCAGAGAGAAAGCGTTTGGTGCAAGCTTTCGACAGAACCTGCGGCAGCCGCCTCGGAGCCTCTGTGTGATGAATACAGCGTATTTTCTGCGTTAAAGAAAGAGAGTGGTGTATATGATGTGTATTCACATTTATACATAAACAGGGTGGTACCGCGGTAATTTATCGTCCCTCAAGGCTTAAATGCTTTGGGGGACTTATTTATTTTAAGGAGAGATCAATAATTATGGAATGGACAGGATTAAACGAGCTCAGAGAAAAATTCTTATCGTTTTTTGAGTCAAAGGGTCACTTGCGCCTGAAGAGCTTTTCGCTTGTTCCCCCGAAGGACGACACAAGCCTCTTGCTTATCAACTCGGGTATGGCACCTATGAAAAAATACTTCACGGGCGAGGTAACACCGCCCCGCAAGAGAGTTACTACTTGCCAAAAGTGTATAAGAACTCCCGACATTGAGCGTGTCGGCATTACCGCACGTCACGGCACATACTTTGAAATGCTCGGAAACTTTTCTTTCGGCGACTACTTCAAAGAGGACGCAACAACATGGGCTTGGGAGTTCTTTACAGAGGTTCTCAAAATGCCCAAAGAAAAGCTCTATGTTTCTATCTATGAAAATGATGAAGAGGCTTTCGAGATCTGGACACAGCACAGAGGTGTTGACCCCTCTCATATGGTAAGGCTTGGTAAAGAGGATAACTTCTGGGAACATGGTTCGGGTCCCTGCGGTCCCTGCTCGGAGATATATTTCGACAGAGGTGAGGACAAAGGCTGCGGCAGACCCGACTGTAAAGTAGGCTGTGACTGTGACCGTTATGTTGAGGTGTGGAACCTTGTGTTTACTCAGTTCGACAGCGACGGCAAAGGTACTTATACTCCGCTCGATCACCCCAATATTGATACGGGTATGGGTCTTGAAAGACTTGCATGTGTCATGCAGGGTGTTGATAACCTTTTCTTAGTTGATACCGTTCAGAATATAATGAAGCATATCAGCGAGATCACAGGCGTTAAGTACGGCGCAGGTGAAAAGAGCGATATTTCTCTGCGTGTAATAACAGACCATATTCGTTCAACTACCTTTATGATAAGCGACGGAGTTATGCCGTCTAACGAGGGCAAGGGATATGTTCTGCGCAGACTTCTCAGACGTGCCGCACGTCACGGAAGATTGTTAGGCGTAAAAGAGCCGTTCCTCTACAAGGTTTGTACAACAGTAATAAAAGAAAATGAGAGCGCATATCCCGAACTGAGAGAAAAAGAGGAGTTTATCACAAAGCTTATCAAGGTTGAAGAGGAAAACTTCAACAAGACAGTAGAACAGGGTATGTCACTTCTTGAAAAGCTTATGTCAAACGCCGAAACAAAGGTTATAAGCGGTGAGGACGTATTCAAGCTCAGTGATACTTACGGTTTCCCGATAGACCTCACAAAAGAAATAGCCGCAGACAACGGCTTTACCGTTGACGAAGAGAGGTTCTCAGAGCTTCTTGCAGAGCAGAAAAAGAGAGCAAGAAACGCACGCAAAAACGCAGGCGCAGACGCATGGATAAGCGATACAACAGACCTTTCGGATATTGCAAAAACGGTATTCAAAGGATACACAGACTTTGACTGTGACAGTACCGTTCTTGCACTCATCAAAGACGGCGAGCGTGTTAATGCAGCATACGAGGGCGACGAGGTAATAATGATTCTCGACGAAACTTCATTCTATGCAGAAAGCGGCGGACAGATAGGCGATACAGGTATTATCGAATGTGCCGACTTTACCGCAGAGGTAGTTAATACCACAAAGAATAATAATGCGATAGTATTCCATACCGCAAAGATCACAAAGGGTATGGCGAGCGTTGGCGCAAAGGCTAAAGCCGCTATAAACGCTCAAAGACGTGAAAGCATTATGAGAAACCACACCGCCGCACATCTTTTGCAGGCTGCTTTGAGACAGATACTCGGCACGCACGTTCAGCAGGCAGGACAGCTTGTATCTGATGATAAAATGCGTTTTGACTTTACTCATTTCTCGGCTATGACAGCTCAGGAAATTGCAGAAACAGAAAAGCTTGTAAACAACAAGATACTCGAAGCTGTTGAGGTAACAAGCAGAGAAATGCCGATAGAGGAGGCAAGAAAGCTCGGTGCTATGGCATTGTTCGGAGAGAAGTACGGCGATGTTGTACGAGTAGTAAAAGCCGGAGATTTCTCTGTTGAATTTTGCGGCGGTACTCATGTTACAAACACATCAAAGCTCGGACTTTTCCATATTCGCTCGGAATCGTCTGCTGCCGCAGGTATAAGAAGAATAGAGGCTGTAACGGGTTACGGTGTACTTGATCATCTCGCTCATACTATGTCGATACTCGCACAGTCTGCCGAAAAGCTGAAGATCTCCAACCCGTGGGAGCTTGTATCGGGCTGTGAAAAGGTTGCCGAAACTCTCAAAGAGAAAGACAGAAAGATAGAAGAGCTTAACAATAAACTTGCAGGCGGTATGGTTGACGGTATTCTCTCATCAAAGAAAGACGTTAACGGCATTTCCGTATTTGTCGGAGAAGTCGAGGGTGCGTCTGCCGATATGCTCAGAGATATTTGCGACAAGATAACAAGCAAGAATGAAACAAGCGTTGTAGTGCTTGCAGGCAAAAACGAGGGCAAGGGTACATTCTGCGTTGCCTGCACAAAGAGTGCTGTTAAAAAGGGTGTTAAGGCAGGAGCAGTTGCAAAGGCAGTTGCACAGGTAACAGGCGGCAACGGCGGCGGCAAGCCCGAAATGGCTATGGCTGGAGCTAAAGATTGTTCAAAGATCGCACAGGCTCTTGAACAAGCGTACGACATTGTAATGCGGCAGGTGTGCGCCTGCACGCAATAACGCACATATACATAATATAAACTATACTGTATTGCACGCAAATATATTCATACTTTGTTATACTAAGGAACTGTGAAGAAATAACTTTTAAATTTATGCTTAGGACAATTTGTTCTGCACGAGGCAAATTTTCGCAGGAATACTGAGGTATTTCAAGAAAATTTAACGCTGTGCAGGGCAAATCGGACAAGCAGAAATTAAAAGTTATTGATGAACAGTTCCTAAGGAATCGTTAAGAAATAACTTGCACTTGCAGACTCGCCTAATTTGCCCTGTGTGTCGTTACAA
>JAFOMO010000138.1 GCA_017418905.1 Clostridia bacterium
AATTGAAAATGTAAAGTGTAAAATTCAGGAAAACATATTTATATACAGTATTGCACCCGGTCAATGAAATTGCGGTTTTCAGCTAATTTTCAATTTTCAATTTTCAAGTTACATTGATTCGGGAACAGTTATTTTAAGCATTGTAAGCACGTTGCAGATAACAGTCTTAACGGCTAAACACAAATTGAGCCTTGCCTGCATAAGAGCTTCGTCATCACCCTTAACACGGCAGGCATTATAGAATTTATGGAAAAGCGTTGCAAGCTGTGTAACATAGCGTGTGATCTTTGTGGGATCATAGCTCTTTGCACACGAGATGATCTCTTCTGTATAAGCGGCAAGGTGCGTGATAAGCTCTTTTTCTTCGGGAGTGGTGAGGAGCAGTAATTCCTCTTTTGTGCAGTCTTTGGGAGTTATACCCTCTGCGGCAAGCGTCCTGAGAATACTGCAAATTCTTGCGTGAGCGTACTGAACATAGTACACGGGATTCTGATTATCCTGCTTTACTGCAACGCCTATGTCAAAATCCATTTGTGTGTTTGCCTGGCTTGTGTTAAACAAAAAGCGTGCTGAATCTACGGGTACTTCCTCGAGAAGATCGGCAAGCTGAATAGCCTTGCCTGTACGTTTGCTCATACGCTCGGGCTTGCCGTCACGCAGCAGCTTTACAAGCTGCATAAGAACAATATTAAGGCTGTCACCGTCATAGCCTATCGCAGTCATTGCGCCCTTCATTCTTGCAACGTGTCCGTGATGATCTGCGCCCCATACGTCTATCAGAGTTTTAAAGCCCCTGTCAAACTTGTTTTTGTGGTATGCGATGTCTGCCGCAAAATATGTGGGAGTGCCGCCTGCTCTTATAATAACGTCGTCTTTTAGCTCTAAGTTGTCAATTTCTTTGTCGGTCTTGCCCTGCTTTTTGAGAAGCTCGGTTACTACCTGTTTGTTCTTATACCACACTGCGCCGTCCTTTTCGTATGTAAGACCTTTCTCTTTCAAAAGCTCCACAACGGCTTTTACTGCGCCGCTTTTGTGCAGCTCGCTTTCAAAGAACCATTTGTCATATTCTATGCGGTATTTTTTTGTATCATTCTGCATTTTTGCAATGTTGAGAGGCAAAGCAAAATCAACAAGAGCTTTTTTGCGTGTCTGTTCGTCTGCGTTAATAATGTCTGTGCCGTTTTTCTCGATATAAAGCTGTGCAAGATCGGTAATATCTGCGCCCTGATAACCGTCCTCGGGGAACTCTATTGCGTCTGCTCCCTTGACCTGCTGTATAAAACGAGCGTTTAAAGATACGGCGAATTTCTCTATCTGATTGCCTGCGTCGTTTACATAAAATTCACGCCACACATCATAGCCTGCTTTTTCCATAACAGAGGCTAAGCAGTCGCCCAGTGCGCCGCCTCTTGCGTTGCCCATATGCATGGGGCCTGTCGGGTTTGCGGAGATAAATTCAACCATTACCTTTTCGTTTTTGCCGAAATCGGTTGAGCCGTATTCGTCGCCCTTGCTCAGAACGTCTGCGAGTACGTCTGCATAATAATCGGGAGAGAGAAAGAAGTTGATAAATCCCGGACCCGCAGTTTCGCAGCGTTCAAAGTATGTTTTTGATAAGTCGATATTTGAAGTTATTGCAGCCGCAATTTTTGCAGGTGCTGTGCGAAATGCCCTTGCGCATACCATTGCGGCATTAGCGGCATAGTCGCCGTTTGTTTTGTCGGCTGGTTTTTCTATAATAAAGTCGGGAATATCTGCATTTGCAAGGTCTCCCTTTTCAATAGCTGCTGCAAGTGCGTTTTGTACGGCAGCTTTAAGATCGTTTACTGCGTTTAATGCAATTTCTGACATTTTATGTTTCTCCTTTTTTCTTCAGTGTTATTTCAAGGTGATGTTCGCTTTGTACGTCGGTATTGAAGTCTATAGTATAATCAATTGTGATAGTACCGCCGTTTTTGTCTATATCGGTAACAATGCTTTCTGCGTAAATGCCTATCGACATATAACCTATAGGCGTTGTGTAAATGCACTGATGACGAACGCCTCTGTCTAAAATAAGCTCTGTTCGGTTGCCCTCGATAAGCTTTCGCAGAACTATTTTTTTCTCGGATTCTATAATAATAGTATTGTTTATATACTCGCCGTCTGCGTTGGGGTCGTACTCTTTATACCTTATATACTTTTTTCCGCTGCGTTCGGCATAAGACGCAGATGTTGTAACGTCTATAGTGTCGGACTCGTCATCTACAGTCTGAGTGCCGACTATCGTAATAATGTAGTTATCCAAATTAAAACCTCTCTTAATACGTCTTAATACTTTTGTATATCAACACGGCTGACATTTTCGCCTATATTTGAATTGAGGAAGATAGACGCAATGTTTGAAAAGCCCTCTGTGCGGT
>JAFOMO010000139.1 GCA_017418905.1 Clostridia bacterium
AAGAGGGGCATTTTGGCAGAAAATGCCCCTTACTTCCGTCTAAAACAAAAGTTCCCCCGCCGCTCCAAGGCGGCGCAGTAAGGCTTGACATAGAAGAACACTACTTTTTGCACAGTCTGCATTGCGAATTGCGCATTGCGCATTGATTAAATGTGTGCCCTTTTCGTATTGTTCGGAAAGGGCAATATTTGAAGAAGATTTTTGGGGGAGAATTTTTGTGAAAACAAACAAGGAAATAAATCTCTGCGGTAAGACGTATGAGTTTACATATGAAGAAAAGAATGTGAAGAATATTAATATCCGTTTCACACTTGAAAAGGGACTTTCTGTTTCTGCGCCTTTCGGTACGGACTATGCGTATGTTGAAAAGCTGTTGATCGAAAACAAAATGAAGGTCATTTCTTCATTTGAAGAGATAGAGAAAGCCCGAAAAGGCACGACGGCGAATAATACGAAAGAAAAGAAAAGAAAGTCGTGCGACAACGTTACTGTTACGCTTAACGGCATTGATGTCAAGTGCGATATTACATATAAAAGTGTAAAGAATATCAATATCGCCGTGAGTATTGATAAGGGTGTTCGGGTGTCTGCGCCGAAGGGTACTTCTCTTAAAAAGATAAAAGAGGTCTTGCTCCTTAATGCCGATTTTGTTACAAATACACTTAACAAGCAGGAGAAGATAAAACAGGATATGCCAAAGCCAAACCGGTTTGTTACCGGTGAGGAAATCCTGTTTTTAGGCGAGCGAAAAAAGCTTATAGTAATAAATAACAGTAATAATAAATGCTTGCTTAACAAAGACGTTATTGTTATGTATGTTGAAGATACAGACGATATTCCGCTTAAAAAGGCAGTGTTTGAAGATTTTTTACGCAAACAGGCGCAGTTGTATATTCCTATGAAGTGTGTTGAGCTGTACCCTCGTTTCCGCAAAAAGGGCATAGCTATTCCCAATGAGATCAAGTACAGAAAAATGGTGTCCTGTTGGGGGATATGCAGAGATAAGCAGAGTATATTGACCTTTAATATATATCTTATGCAATTGCCCGAAAAGTGTATCGAGCTTGTTATCTGTCACGAGTTTACACACTTTTTGTACCCCGATCATTCAAAGGATTTTTATGCTCAGTTAGATGAATTTATGCCCGAAAGAAAGAAGTACGAAAAATTAACAAAGGAACTGCAAAAGGAAATTATTTTCAGATAAGAGGTATTATTATGAGCGTGTTTAACGTTGAATTGATAAAAACAGTTGATGACAGTTATCAGATAGAAACAGGGTATGACCTTAAGCAAAAGCTTGCGCAGGACTTAAAAAACGGTCTTGTCGGGAATATCAGTAAGCTTGCAGTTATCACAGACGATATTGTACAAGAGCTGTATGCCGATAATATAGCGAAAATACTTTCCGACAGCGGTTTTTCGGTATCTGTATACAGCTTTAAAAACGGAGAGAAAAGCAAAACGAGAGCGACAAAGGAATATATTGAGGACGCTATGCTTGCAGACGGTTTAAGACGTGACTGCTGTATAATAGCTGTCGGCGGCGGAGTTGTCACCGATATTGCAGGCTTTGTTGCAGGCACTTACGGCAGAGGAGTTCCGTTTATCAACTATGCTACAACTTTACTTGCGGCGGCAGACGCATCTGTCGGCGGCAAAACTGCCGTTGATACACCGCTTGCAACTAACCTTATCGGTATTTTCAATCAGCCGAAAAAGGTGTATATAGATATTGCCGCATGGAAAACTCTGCCGCAAAGACAACTACACAGCGGTATGGCTGAAACTATAAAGCACGCTTGCCTTGCAGACAGGGAGCTGTTTGATTTTATTGATAATAATATTGAAAAGATATACTCATTCGATAAACAAGCTTGCAGCTATATAGCAGAGAAAAACTGCCGTATCAAGTACAGTGTTGTAATGAAGGACGAGAGAGAAAGCGGCTTGCGAGAGGTGCTTAATTTAGGTCATACAGTAGGACGTGCCGCCGAAACTGTAAGCGGCTATAAGCTTCTTCACGGCGAGGCGGTATCGATCGGGTTAGTTGCGCAGGCTAAGCTTTCGCAGAAACTCGGGTATATGACAGAGTTGGAGGTTGAAAAGACAGTACAGCTCTTGAAAAAAGCCTGCCTGCCCGTCACTCTGCCCGAATATATCGACAAAGACGAGCTTGTAAAAAAGCTTTATACAGATAAAAAGGTGAGAAACGGAAAGCTGCGTTTTGTACTCCAAAAGGGTATCGGTGATGTTGTATGCTTCGGTGAGAATGTGTATGCGACACCGATAAGTGAAGAAACGGCAAGAGCTATAATCAATTCGCAATGCGCAATTACGCAGTCAAACATAATTAATCCGAAACTTCATTGCAAGCGAATGTAAGTCTTAGTACATCGTACTAATGGTTAATGCTGTTCAAAAAGCTTTTGTAAGCAATCATTGCACATTGCACATTGCACCTTGCACATTGCACATTCAGACTGTGCAAAAACCAACACATAAGTTTTCGGTCAAGCCTTTTTCAAAAGGCTTGGCGGCGAGTCGCCGCTGACAAAATCGCGTTTGTACACATAAAAAACGATACTATTTAGCTCGCG
>JAFOMO010000140.1 GCA_017418905.1 Clostridia bacterium
CGCTGCCCCTTAGAACCCCGCAAGCCTTTTGAAAAAGGCTTGACCGAAAACTAAATTGTTGGTTTTTGCACAGTCTGCATTACGAATTGCGAATTGACCACTGATGCTGCAATTTTTTGAGAAAATCTAAAAAAACGCTTGACATTATAAAAATTTGTGATATAATAAATAGCGTTGGTGGGGAATTGTGTAACGGTAGCACGACAGACTCTGACTCTGTTTGTTGGGGTTCGAATCCCTATTCCCCAGCCACTAAAGCTCTTCGCATTGCGGAGGGCTTTTTTATTTTTGTGTTCATATGTTTTTATACAAAAAACAAAATTCCAAAACTTTAAGTTATTTTTAAGTTAAGCTTAAAGTATCTTTTAAGTTGGAGGTTTACAATATAATCATAACAAACAACAAACCAACCAAACGGAGGTAATATAAAATGGATGAACTTTATACAAACCAAAACACAAATACAGTGACAGATTTTCCGAAGCCGGAAAATACAAACGCAAGCTTTAACGCTCCCACGTTTCAAGAAGCACCGGTGAGCAGTCCTTACTATCGTGAGCAGGCTGCACCTCAGAGCGTACAGCGGACTGTACCGAATAGCGTACCGCAAAGTGTACAGCAGACAATACCGCAGATGAATACTCAGCCGGTACAGCTTAATAAGGAACAGCCCCAGACGCAAAATTTCAACCCTTATTCGGTTACAACGCAGTATTCCCCGACAGACTTTCAGGCGCAAAAGCCGAAAAAGCCAAAGAACAAAAATGCTTTTCTTGCAGTTATCGCAGTTTGTTTGTCGCTTGTGATCTCGGGCGGTTCGTTCTATGCAGGTGTTAACTACTTTGCACATAATAACGCAGACGGCAATACAGCCGCAACATCGACTAATATCATACCGAGCGCAAGCACTTTAACATATGCAGGCGATAACGTAGAAGTGTCAAATACCGTTACAGAAGTAGTAGAACAGGTTATGCCTTCAATGGTATCTATCAGTACGATAGTAGAAACACAGATGAGCGGCACATACGGCTATTTCTACAACTTCATTTTCGGTGACGACTATAACCCCACATACGAAACAAGCGCAAGCGGTTCGGGTATTATTATCGGTCAGAACGAAGAAGAGCTGCTCATCGTTACAAACTATCACGTTATCGAGGATTCTAAAGAGATCGCTGCGGAATTTATTGACGGTCAATCATACTCCGCCACTATCAAAGGTACTGCCGCAGACAGCGATCTTGCCGTAATATCGGTTAAAATCTCCGACATAAGCGCAGATACTTTAAGTCAGATCAAGGTTGCAGTTCTCGGTGATTCCGATTCTCTCAAGCTCGGTGAACCTGCAATAGCTATCGGAAATGCTCTCGGTTACGGTCAATCGGTAACAGTCGGCTATATAAGCGCAGTTGAAAGAACAGTACAGCTCTCCGATAAAACTATGACTCTTCTCCAGACAGACGCAGCTATCAACCCCGGTAACAGCGGCGGCGCACTCCTGAACATCAAGGGCGAGGTAATAGGTATAAACTCCGCTAAATATTCAGACACAAGCGTTGAGGGCACAGGCTATGCAATTCCGATCTCGACTGCTGCACCTATCATAAACGATCTTATGAACTCGACTTATGTTTCTGACGAAGAAAAACCGTATCTCGGTATTTACGGCTCAACAGTACCGTCAACATATCAAGACAGATTTGGCTGGCCTGCCGGCGTGTATGTATCAAAGGTTGTTGGAAATTCACCAGCACAGCTTGCAGGACTCCAGTCGGGCGATATTATCACCGCAATAAACGACAGCGAGATAACCTCTATGGAAGATCTTGAAAATGTTCTCAACGGCTGTAAGGCAGGTGACAAAGTGTCTATCGCAGTCACAAGAAACGATGACAGAGGAAACTCAAAAACAGGTACTCTTACTGCCGTATTGATCGCAAAGGGCGATGTTGAAGCAAACTCTATTGATACATTTGAATAATTGAAGCTCAAAGCTTAAAGCTAAAACTCAAAGTGGAAAGTTGAAATATAAAAAAACTCTCAACTCTCAAAACTCCACACTAAAATAAGTTTTCCCCTTTCTTTCTATAATAAAAAAGATCAATGCCTGTTACCAAAGCGGTGACAGGCGTTGATTTTACTGTAATAAAATGAGTTTTCCACATTGCAACCTGAAAACAATACTGTAATATTGGTAATTATTTTGTAATAGTTTGTAATAAAAAGAGAAAATATCGTTATAATTTTGTAAGCTGTTAACGAAAATTACAGCTTATCAACATATTCCACTTGCTTTTCCACATATTTTAGTTGATATGTGGAAAAGCTGATGTGGAAAAGAATAGTTTTTATAAATATGCTCTTATATCGTTTGCGGCGTCCTCTTCAATAGTTATAAGACGTTTGGCTATATCCTTGACCTTTTCTTCTGCCGCCTCATACTGATTGAGATACTTTCTCAGCGACTTGACACCCATATTGCAGCCGTCTGTAATAAGGTCTGCGGCAACAGAGTCTGAGTTGTCGAGAGCAAGCTTGAAGTTTGTTTTTATCCACGACATACCCTTTGCGATCGGGTCCGGTTCTTTGCCCTCGTCGTGATATTCGTCAAGTATTTCGTCTGTTTCACGCTTCAGCGCTTCGTGCTTGTTCAGACAGCGGATAAGAATGTTCTTGAAGTCGTTGTTCTTAATATCGTCAAGAACATCATTTATAGACGTTATGCCCATTTTTATGCCTGCACTGCATTCACGCAGAAGCTTGATAGTATCGCCGTTTATTACCTGTACGGACATTTTCATCTTCCTTTCGATTATATTATTATATTGTATTGAAGTATCAACACATCTTATAGTGTTTGCCGGTTCGCACAAAAAATACAGTGAAATTTTGTAAGGAATTATTGTTACGGAACTGTAAAGAATAATACGTAAGAAAATATAAAAATAAAAAAGGTGATATTATGATAAAACGTATAGGCAAGCATACACTTGAATTTACCTCTCCGCCGAGAGTTGTGTCTTTTGGCTCTGTTGTCGGAAAAAAAGAGGGTGAGGGTCCTTTATCTGATTGGTTCGACAAAACCGTTAATGATACTACAATGGGCGGCGAAACGTGGGAGAAAGCGGAGTCGCTGTTTCAGAAGCAGGCAGTAGAAATTGCTCTGAAAAAAGCCGCTTTAAGTGCGGAAAATTTAGACTATATCTTTGCAGGCGATCTGCTCAATCAGTGCGTATCGTCAAGCTATGGTCTGCGTGATCTCGGAATACCGTTTATGGGGCAGTACGGAGCGTGCTCAACAATGGCTCAGACTATCTGCGCCGCCGCTGTCTTTCTTGCAGGCGGTGCGGCGAATTATTGTACCGCCGTTACATCATCGCATTTTTGTTCTGCCGAAAGACAGTTCAGGCTTCCTTTGCAGTACGGCGGACAGCGCACTCCGACGGCTCAATGGACGGTCACGGGTTCGGGAAGTGTTGTATTAGGCGCATATGAAAACGGTGACTTTACTTCACCTATAAAAGCTGTAACAGACGATATGTTAAAACGTCAGATAGGAGTACAGCGCATTTGTACGGGGAAAATAATAGATATGGGCATTAAAGACGCAAATAATATGGGTGCGGCAATGGCAGGTGCGGCGGCTGATACAATATACAGATACCTTAAAGATACAAACACCTCACCGAAAGACTATGATCTGATTATCACGGGCGATCTCGGCAAGGTAGGAACGGAGCTTTTGTATGAGCTTTTGTCGAGAGAAAGCATAGACATCAAGCCTAATCATTGTGACTGCGGCTTGATGATATTTGATCTCGAAAAGCAGGACGTACACTCGGGCGGTTCCGGCTGTGGGTGCAGTGCAAGCGTGCTGTGTTCGTATCTGTTGAAAAATATGCTCAAACGAAAGTATAACAATATCCTCTTTGCGGCAACGGGCGCACTGATGTCTCCGACTATCGTACAGCAGGGGGAGAGTATTCCCGGTATTGCGCATATCGTTAACCTTGTCAACAGTTAATTTAATTCGCAATGCGCAATGTGCAATGTGCAATGGTTGCCTGCAATACTTTTTTGAATGGTATTAAATTTTAGTGTAACAAAAAAGAATTCTAACTGCGTGTAATGACGTATCGGTTTCATTATGTATGACTGCGGTAATTGCGCATTGAAATAAAAGTTTGTCACCATCTTGTTTTATTCGAGCCGATATGTTATAATATAACGTAGGCTTAAAAGGAAGAAAGAGAAAATTACAGATTTTTTGAGTAAACGGGGTGACATATATGCTGAAAAAAATTAAAGAGGCAGACGATACGCTGATTGAGAAGGTTGCAAAGCTTCATAATCCTGTGCTTAATAAAATAATGCTTTTTATGACGTTTTTGGGCGATCAGGGTAAGGTCTGGTTTTTGATATTGGCGATCATTTGTTATGTCAGACGATCACTGTATATAGGTGTTACTTTTTTTTCTGCGTTGTTTGTAAGCTGGCTGTTTGCCGAAATTATAATCAAAAGAATAGTGTGCAGAGTTCGCCCGTGTCATAAAATAGAACAAGATACGCTCATACTCAAAAAAATACCTAAGTTTTATTCGTTCCCGTCAAGTCACAGCGCAACATCTTTTGCAATGTTTACGGTTTCGGTTGTCTTTTGTCCGCTGTGGGCTACAATGGTAATGCTTGTTATTGCAATAGGAATTTCGTTTTCAAGATTTTACTTGCAGGCGCATTACCTCACAGACGTTATCTGCGGTATTGTTGTAGGTGTTCTCATTGCTGTAATTGCTGTTGCGGTCAACAATCATATTATGTCTGCGGTAAACCCTATGCTTACGGCTGTATAAAATAGATGCTCTCCCCGTTTTCGGGGAGATTTTTTTGCATATAAATACGAAGGCTTGAATATAATTGTTATGATATTGAAGTATAAAAGACTGCGGCAGTTATTACAGAAGAAAAGAGTGCAGACAATGCACAGAATGTGATGTATTTTATACGCATATGATTTTTTTGCAGACTAAGAGGGGGAGTTAATCCCGACAGATAATAGTCTGCCTGCTTGTCAATGGTGACAGCTCCGACATTGGCATATTCGGGCTTTATTACAAGCCACGCTTTCTCAAAATACTTGTTTTGTACGTCTGCAATTTCTATGATTTGGCGGCTTATTCCTTTTATCATAATGTATCTCCTTTGTAACTTTTTTGTTTCTTTTGTATTTTTATTTTGGGCGGAACAGATTGTGGTTATACATACGGGAATAACAAAATGTTGATGTTTTATTAAAAATATACCTTTTGAAGGGGTATGTTAATCATATGTGGAAAACTCAGAGTTTTATCAACAATATTACGCTGTGTAAAGTGGAAAACTGCGTTGAGAATGTGGAAAACTATGTGGAAACAGTTGATAAGTATTCAAAATATCCTGATACGACTTGATTGTTTACAAATTTGTAACTGTTGATAATCTTCGACAACATTCAACTTGTGGAAAACTCTGTGGATTGTTAGGAAAAGATTATAACTCTCTGTAATATTGCCCTTGTCAAGCGAATTTCAAAAATTAATTATTTTGGTTATTTTATGCTAAAATCTTAACTCTTTTCGGCTATTCGGGGTAAAAATTACAGAAATATAATAATTGTAACTTAATATTAAAATTTGCTCTTGACATTGTAATCTTTAGGAATTGTCAAGAAATAAGTTGTGCAATTCAGGTGAAGAATAATTTGTTCTGTGTTAGGCGCAATACCGCAGGAATACTGACGTATTTCAAGGTATTGTAACGACACACAGGGCAAATTAGGCGAGCCTGAAAGTGCAAGTTATTTTTTGACGATTCCTTAGTACCGAGAAAAATGAAAAGCAAATTTTGTTTGTAAAAAGCATTCTTTTGTGGTAAAATACAAGGTACAAAAGTTTTTGCGGAGAATAGAGTTATGAACAAAATTTTGTCTTACTTAAAAAAAGAACCAATGCTTACGGTGTCTGTGTGTGCGGCAATTGCGGCAATGATAATAACACCGCCGTCTGCAAGGCTTGTGTCAGATATAGATTGGCACACGCTTGCCACATTATTTATGATGTTAACGGTGCTTGAAGGCTTTAAAAAGGAAAATATTTTTCAGCCGTTACTAAAAACTGCGGGAAAAATCACCACAATGACTGCTTTATCGTGCTTTCTGATTTTTTCAGTATTCTTTTCTTCAATGTTCGTCACAAATGATGTGTCGCTTATAATATTCGTACCGATTACCATAATACTATTCAGAACGGCAGACAAAGAAAAATACATCTTGCCTGTAATTACAATGGAGAATATAGCGGCGATTAGGGGTTCGCTGCTTACTCCGTTCGGAAGTCCTCAGAACTTGTTTGTGTTCAGACAGTCGGGAGTATCTGCGATAAGCTTTATTCGTTATATGTTTCCGATATGGATAATATCGGGCATTCTTTTGATATTATTCATACTCTTTTTATACCGCAAAGACCTGTGCGAAAAGGCTTTAATATCTCCGTCTGCGTTTGATGACGGAAAAACTCATAATAACCGCCTGCGCATTTTATACATAGTACTATTTTTGATAGTAATTACAACCATAGTAAGCCGAACGGAATTCTGGTGGGTATCAGCGTTTGTTATAGCCTTGACTGTACTCATAGCCGACAGAAAAACTCTTATAAAAACAGATTATGTTCTGCTTGTTACATTCTTGTGCTTTTTTGTATTCTCGTCCTCAATAGCGGCAAACGAGAGTATATCCAATGCACTCTCGACCGTTGTTGCAGGCAGAGAGTATTTTTCGGCAATACTGCTCAGTCAGGTAATATCGAATGTGCCTGCGGCTATTGTATTGTACGGCTTTGCCGAAAACAAAGGTGCGCTCATCTACGGGCTTGACACTGCCGGACTTTGCTCAATAATCGGCTCGCTTGCCTCTGTTATCAATTATCGGATATACGTCAGGGAATATCCGCAAAACGGCAAAAAATTCTTAAAGGTGTTTACTCTCATAAGCCTTGCGTTTTTTGCGTTTGTGGTAATACCGGGGTACCTTATTTCCAATGTGCAATGAGCAATGTGCAATCAGTATATTTCTAAAGAAAAAAGCCTCTGATTTCGAGAGGCTTTTTATTTATGTGTTTTTATTTTATTTTGTTTTTTGATTAATAATAGCAATTAGTACAACAAATCAAAAATTTTGACTGCGTGCAATACAGCATAATAATTATTATGTATGACCGCATTATTGCGTGCAGGCGCACGCCTGCTGCTAAGGAACTGTTCATCAATAACTTTTCATTTCTGCTTGTCTAATTTGCCCCGCACTGCGTTAAATTTTCTTGAAATACGTCAGTATTCCTGCGAAAATTTGCCTTGTGCAGAACAAATTATCCTAAGCATAAATTTAA
>JAFOMO010000141.1 GCA_017418905.1 Clostridia bacterium
ACTGTTATTGAAGAGGCTTGCAAATATCTGCCAAAGGGTGAAACGCAGGTAAAGCAAAAGGGTACGCAGGGCGTGCTGGAGATCGCATACAACGAAAAATACATTAACGGTATCCGCACCGAAAAAACAGAGAGCGGCAAACAGGTATTAAGAAAACCTGTTGACCGTATTGTGCTTGTAGGTACAAAGGAGCAAAAGCAGGAGAAAAGCTCGGCTGTTACAGAGTATTCTTTTGACAGCGATACTTCTTCTGATGACAGTTCTGTATTTGCTCAGTTTGGCAGCACAGACACAAACAGCACAACTGTTACAACTTACTCTGATGTCACAGAGTACGGCAGCGAGTTCGGAACAAACGAGGATACAACAGGAAACGATTTCTCTTATTCAAAGCTGATAATCGGCACCTGTACGGCATATTATGAAATAGACGGCATTACGGCAACAGGAACAGCACCACAGGTTGGCACAGTTGCGGTAAACCCGAATATTATACCGTACGGTTCGAAATTATATATCTGTTCAGCAGACGGAAGCTTTGTGTACGGTTACTGTATCGCAGAAGATACAGGCGGAGCGTGCATGGCAGGAGATATAGTTGTTGACCTGTATATGAACTCGGAAGAAGAATGTAACGCATTCGGCAGACAAGAGCTGTACATTTATATTTTGGACTAAATTTGAGAGGTTAGAATTAAGGAATCGTCAAGAAATAACTTGCACCTTCATGCTCGCCTAATTTGCCCTGTGTGTCGTTGCAATACCTTGAAATACGCCGGTATTGTGCCTAACACAGAACAAATTATTCTTCGTCTGAATTGCACAACTTATTTCTTGACAATTCCTAAAACGCAAACTGATTTCGGTTTGCGTTTTTTTATTTTCTAAAGTATGTTGTTTTGTTGTGACAGTGTTCAATAATCAGTCAAAAAACTGTTGAAAACGTTTAAGTGCTATGATATACTATTAGTGAAAGTTTGGAGTGCGTAGTTTTGAGAGCTGAGAGTTAAGAGTAGAGAGTAAAGTTTTTTCTGAAGGAGGTACTTTATGAATAAGGTCGATCTTCATAAGAATAACAGCGGTTATGACTATAACGAGCGTTATGGCAGAACAAACGACGATTACCGCAGTAATGATTCGTATAACTATACGGGACAAGGCGCAGATTACAGCCGTTATGACAGACCAAGCAATCTGAATGAAAGAAAACCTGTACGGCAAGACACCTCTTATAGGTTAAAAGACCGATTGGAAGCAGTTGCGGCACAGGCGGCAGAACTGCAGATGAACAGAGAAAGTCAGATGGCTCGCGGAATGACTCAGATGATGGAGCTTCTGCCCCAAAACAGCTATGACGCTGAGTGGGTAAATGAAAATACCCCCGATATAAAGCGTATAAAAATGCTTATGATGATCTCGTCTTGTCTGAACTACGGCGGCACTGCGCTTGGGATCGGAATAATGCTCTTTCAGAAAATCACATCAACTGATTATGACCCTGATCCTTCCAATAATATTTGGGCAGGTCTTATAGTCGTAATTGGTCTGGCTGTATATTATGGTTATATGACCGGTCTGAACCGTAAGTTAAAGAAATGTACCGTCATGGTAAAGGGACTTATAGTTTCTTATAAGGTGTCGCATTCGTCAGACGATTCCGGCACTACATATGCGCCTGTTTTCGGTTTTAATTTTAACGGTCATGATTACACCGTATCAGGTACTCTTTATTCATCGGGTATGCCTAAGATCGGTAAAGAGGTCAACCTGTACATAGACGCAAAAGACCCTATAACATATTTTCAGCCGCAGCATGACCGATCGTCTTTAATTTTTATTACACTTTTCAGTGCATTATTTATTGGAATCGGTATTATGTTATTATTTGTTTAGTATATTCAGATCAGGAGGAAAAATATGGAATTTTGGTTTTCGGAAAAACATACTCCGAATGTGCAAATATCAATAAGAGTAGATAAGCAGCTTTACAGCGGAAAGAGCGAGTTTCAAAGAATAGATGTTTTCGAGTCGCCAGAGTTCGGACGCTTTCTCACGCTTGACGGCTATATGATGCTCACCGAAAAGGATGAGTTTATATATCATGAAATGATAACTCACGTTCCTATGGCGGTACACCCCGATGTAAAAAAGGTGCTTGTTATCGGTGCAGGCGACGGCGGAGTTATAAGAGAGCTTGTGCGTTATCCCGAGATAGAGTCGATCGACATGGTAGAGATAGACTCTTTGGTTGTAGATGTGTGCAAGCAGTATCTGCCGCAGACAGCCTGCCGCTTTGACGATCCCCGTCTTACTTTGCATTTTGAGGACGGACTGCGGTTTGTACGCTTTAAAGAAAATGAGTACGATCTTATTATTGTAGATTCAACAGACCCGTTTGGACCCGGCGAGGGACTTTTTACAAAGGAGTTTTACGGCAACTGCTGCAAGGCTTTAAAAGACGACGGAATACTCATAAATCAGCATGAAAGCCCGTTTTATCATGATGACGCTCTTGCTTGTCAGAGAGCGCATAAAAACATTGTGAATACCTTCCCCATAGCAAAGGTATATCAGGCTCACATTCCGACATACCCCTCGGGGCACTGGCTTTTTGGGTTCGCCTCAAAAAAATATCACCCCTTGCGTGACTTGAACGAAAACAGGTGGAATATGCGTTCTCTCAAATGCAGATATTATACAACAATGCTGCACAAGGGAGCTTTTTATATTCCTGCTTATGTAGAGGAGCTGCTTAAAAATGTTGAGTAAAAATATTGAAACATTTATCGCCTGCGACTGCGATTATGAATCTGCGAAAACTGTATTATTCGGTGCGCCGTTTGACTCTACCACTTCTTTTCGTCCCGGTACACGTTTCGGCCCTCATGCCGCAAGAAGCGAGTCTTTCGGAATTGAGACCTACAGCCCGTATCAGAATAAAGATATGGAGGATATATGTGTTTTCGACAGCGGCGACATTGAACTCAGAATAGGTGATACAGAGGCTTGCTTAAAGCAAATAGAAGAGCGAACACGCACTATTCTCAGTGACGGAAAAAGACCGTTTATGATAGGCGGCGAGCATTTAGTGACGCTGGGCGCATTTCGTGCGGTGGCTGAGAAATACCCCGATATACACATAATACACTTTGACGCTCACGCCGATCTGCGAGATGATTATTTGGGAGTAAAAAATTCTCATGCGTGCGTACTGCGCCGCTGCTGGGATATTATAGGCGATGATCGTATTCATCAGTTCGGCATACGTTCCGGTGAGCGTGCGGAGTTTGACTTTGCACGCATACATACAGACATACACCCATTCAGCCTTGAAGATGTAAACAACTTGGTAAGAGTGCTTGCGAAAAAGCCTGTGTATTTCACTCTTGATATGGACGTATTAGACCCGTCTATATTCCCGGGTACGGGTACTCCCGAGGCGGGCGGTGTAAGCTTTGAAGAGTTAAGACGTGCCGTGACCTGCGTTTGTTCGGGACTGAATATTGTCGGCTGTGATGTTAACGAGTTAAGTCCGCACTATGACGCAAGCGGAGTTTCTACTGCTGTTGTATGTAAGATAATCCGTGAAATGCTGCTTGCACTGCACTAAGGTAGTATGGAACTTAACGAAAACAGACCTGTCAATACGGCAGGTATAACAAAAGAAGAGCGTGTTAAGAGGGTGTATCTGAGAACGGTTATCGTTTTGCTTATATGTATTGTTGTCGGACGTATAGGTATCACTTTATATTTTAAGAATGAATATAAGAATTATGTGACTGTCGAGGCTGTAGTTACAGATTGCTTTACTGAAGAAGGCGGAGATGGTGATGATGATAATTATATTTATTATGTGGTGTATGACTATACGTATAATGGGGTCAATTACAGGCAGAGCATTACTGTTCACAAAAGTGTGTCGATAGGCTCAAAGATGAAAATAATGCTTGATCCAAACAATCCGAGAAAAACAGGAAGCAGGCTGCAGATTTCCAAAATAAAAAATGAATTTACCCTTGCTGCTTTCCTTGTGTGCGCTTGTGCGCATTATTAATATCATAGAAGATCAAGCAGGGCAGTATTATCTCAAAAGAAGAAATTGCCAAGCTTCTTATCAAAGGTTTGTATGATGATTAAGAGGAATGATACTATGGAGGATATAAAGACAGACTAAGGCGGTTCTGTAATACTGCCGAAAAAATTGCTTATTCGCATATCGGCAGTCATAATAGGTATTATGCTGATTTGCGTTATTATTGCCCGTATCGGTGTCGGAGCATACTACAACAATAAATATAAGGATTATGTTTCCGTTACGGCTGTAATCTCAGATGCAAATGTCGTCAGGGGAGATGCGGAAGTGCATTTTTATGCAACGTTTGAGTACACGTACCATGATATACAGTACAGAGAAACAATACTTGTATCGGGGTCATTCGAGCATTTGATCGGCACACAATATACGGTGCACATTGATCCCGAAGCTCCGAATGAGCTTGAAAGCGAGGCACGAGTCGAGCAGGCAAAAAACACTGCTTCTGCGTTTTCAATCATAGCAGGCGGTTGTCTGGCATTTGCTTTTGCCGCTGTTGAACATAATATAAGAAAAAAAGTCCCTGCTTCTCCATTGTAAAGGGTGAGACTATTATTTATAATAAAATTTGTACGTGTAATTTTTAAGTTTATAAGTGTTATATTTACGGTATTATTTTTGATATTCGGTTTTCTTGCCGTTAAAGATCAGCTCCGGTATAAAGATTATGTAAAATGTCAGGCTGTTGTGCTTGATTCATACGATAAGCCGTCAAGCGGCGGTTCGGACGATCATTACGCAGTTGTACATTATACATATGATGGTACGGAGTATACACAAGAATACAGAGTGTGGAGAGCCTACTATAATATGATCGGTTCGGAGATCACTGTTAAATGCGATCCGAATGACCCGACACAGCTCAATGACAGCGGAGATCTGTTATTATACATAATTCTTGGCAGTGTATTCGGTATTGTTTCTCTGATCTTTGGCTTAGTTGATCTTATACTGAAAAAGCTGTCAAAGAAAATTTTAGGAGGGTAATACGAATGACGAAGAATGAACAATGTCCTTACTGCGGTGCACATGAATTTACTACTATTTCTGGCAGATTTAATACAAGCTCGGGCGTAATGCCGCTTGACAACAAAAGCTTAGAGGTATATTATGTTACTTGTATAAAATGCGGTACTGTTGCAAGAACGTATTTTAAGAACATAGCAAGGAATGAAAGCAATACCCCGAAGGTAAAGCTTTTGTAAGGAACTGTGTAGGAATAAGTTGTGCAATTTAGGCGCAGAATAATTTGTTCTGTGTTAGGCGCAATGCCGCAGGAATACTGTCGTATTTCAAGGTATTGCAACGACACACAGGACGAATTAGACAAGAATAAATGCACAAGTTATTTCTGCACAGTTCCTAAGTGAGCGGAGGAAATGAAAATGCAGGACAAGAACAAAACGACAATTATTATAATGGTAGTTATTTCTTTGTTTATTGCAGCATTGGGATTTATCTGCGGCGTTCTGGTATATTCTCAGCTTACAGCTCAATTAGCTGCAAACGGCAGCGAAGAGCTTATTGTTGAAGGGTATGATATTGCCGGCTTGATAAATTCGGCTGGGCAGGCAGGAGCACTTGTATTAAGTGTTATGATAGTTGCCGCAAGCTTAGCGGCAATATTGCTTCAATGGTTAGGCTATGCCCTTGTTAAGCTGATAAAGGGAGTTTATAAAAATCAGCAGGGCAATAATACACAGAATAACATTGATTAGGAAAAGGGAGAGATCATCATGGGAAAAGTATTGGTTATAGGCTGCGGCGGTGTTGCCGGAGTTGCTATTCAGAAGTGCTGTCAGCACAGCGATGTTTTTGAAGAGCTGTGCATTGCAAGCCGTACAAAGTCCAAGTGTGACGCACTTAAAGAAAAGCTTGAGGGCAAGACAAAAACTAAGATCACAACAGAGCAGGTCAATGCAGATAATGTAGACGAGCTTGTATCGCTTATCGAGAAGGTAAAGCCCGATCTTGTTATGAATATAGCTTTGCCTTATCAGGATCTTACCATAATGGACGCTTGCCTTAAATGCGGCGTAAACTATATGGATACGGCAAACTACGAGCCCGAAGATATTACAGAGCCTGCATGGCGCGAGCAGTATGAAAAGAGATGCCGTGAAGAGGGCTTTTCTGCATACTTTGATTATTCGTACCAGTGGGCATACAAAGAAAAATTCGAGAAAGCAGGCTTGACGGCTTTACTCGGTTCGGGCTTTGATCCGGGTGTTACACAGGCTTACTGCGCATATGCTCAGAAGCATTTGTTTGATACTATCGAAACTATCGACATTCTCGACTGCAACGGCGGAGATCATGGTTATCCGTTTGCTACAAACTTCAATCCCGAAATAAACCTCAGAGAGGTATCAGCCCCCGGTTCATACTGGGAGAACGGACACTGGGTCGAGATCCCTGCTATGAGCATTAAAAGAGAATACAACTTTGACGGCGTTGGTATGAAGGATATGTACCTTTTACACCACGAGGAAATAGAGTCGCTTGCAAAGAATATCCCCGATGTAAAGCGTATTCGTTTCTTTATGACTTTCGGACAGAGCTACCTTACACATATGAATTGTCTTGAAAATGTAGGAATGCTCTCTACCGAGCCTATCGAGTTCGAGGGTCACAGCATTGTGCCTATTCAGTTCCTAAAGGCACTTCTGCCCGATCCTGCGACATTAGGTGCGAGAACGGTAGGAAAAACGAATATAGGCTGTATCTTCAAGGGTACAAAAGACGGCAAAGAAAAGACCGCATACATCTACAATATATGCGATCATCAGGAGTGTTACAGAGAGGTAGGCTCACAGGCTATATCCTATACAACGGGCGTGCCTGCAATGATAGGCGCAATGATGCTTTTGCAGGGCAAATGGAACAAACCGGGCGTTTATACCGTTGAAGAGTTTGACCCCGATCCGTATATGGAGCAGCTTAATCTCTGCGGCTTGCCGTGGCAGATAAAAGAAAATCCCGTTATGGTGGACTGATAAGTATGAAAAGCTTGATTGAAACACCGTATTTTCTCGTTGACGAAAAAAAGCTCATACATAATCTTGAAATACTTAAAGCACTGCAAGACGACACAGGCTGTAAGGTCTTGCTTGCGCAAAAGGCTTTTTCAATGTTTTACGCTTATCCGCTTATATCGAAATATCTTGCAGGAACGTGCGGCAGCGGCTTATACGAAACAAGACTCGGTGCTGAAAAATTCGGCGGTGAGACGCACGTTTTTTCTCCTGCTTACAAAGAGAGTGAATTTGAAGAAATACTCAGATATGCAGATGATGTTGTATTCAATTCTGTTAAACAGGTAAAGAAATTTGCTCAGACTGCAAAGGCACACGGAAGCTCTATTGGTCTGAGGGTAAATCCGGAATGCTCCACACAGCAGGGTCATGCGGTGTATGACCCGTGTGCGCCCGGTTCACGCTTGGGGTGTACTCTTGCACAGCTTGACGAGAGCGTTATCCCGATGCTTGACGGACTTCATTTTCATACCTTGTGCGAGCAGAACTCAGACGATCTCGAAACTACCGCAAAAGCCTTTGAAAAAAAGTTCGGCAAGTATCTGTATTCGCTCAAATGGGTAAACTTCGGCGGCGGTCATCATATTACAAGACAGGATTACGATATAGACCGATTAAAGCGTATTATAAAGCATTTTAAAGATACTTATGATGTTGAGGTATATTTAGAGCCGGGAGAGGCTGTTGTGCTTAACGCAGGATACTTGAAAACAAGTGTGTTGGAGATAGTACACAACGGTATTAATATAGCGATATTGGATTCCTCAGCTGCTTGTCATATGCCCGATGTAATAGAAATGCCTTATACGCCGCCTCTGGAGAATGCAGGCAAACCGGGTGAAAAGAAATATACTTACCGTTTGGGCGGTCCTACCTGCCTTGCAGGTGATGTTATAGGCGATTATTCGTTTGACCGACCGTTAAATGAGGGCGATGTTCTCACCTTTGAGGATATGGCGCTATACACTATGGTAAAGACCAATACATTCAACGGTATGAAGCTGCCCTCGATAGTATACAGACACACAGACAACAAAGAGGTGCTTGTGCAAAGCTTCGGTTATGAGGATTTTTTGAACAGACTTTCGTAAGAATTAACAGCAGCACCGTTAGGAATGATCGGTTTTGCAGATAAATTCAGTTACTGTCCGAAAAAAATTTTTGATTAGCTATTGACAAACGTATTTATTATTGTTATAATAGTAGGGCAGTGTTAACGGACCATTAGCTCAGTTGGTTAGAGCAACCGGCTCATAACCGGTAGGTCCCGGGTTCGAGTCCCTGATGGTCCACCAATGAAAACTCCCGATATTATCGGGAGTTTTTTGTTTGAGTAATATGTATAAGCCGATAAAAAAACAGCCCCCGACAAAGTCTTCCGCACTCTGTCGGGGGTTGCTTGTGTTGCCTTTGTGGAAAATCTTGTTTCGTTAAGACTATTATATCATATCCAAAAACAAAATGCAATATGCATTTTTCTAAGACATTTGTCTGAATTATCTAAAAATTGTTTTGAACAGCACCGCACAAAGAAAAAATGTGAGGTGCTGTCTTACAAAACCCCTAAACAACTGATTGTTGTATGATCATCGGCTTTGACGATTCCTAAGGAATCGTCAAGAAATAACTTGCACTTTCATGCTCGCCTGAATTGCACAACTTATTTCTTGACAATTGATTAGTTCAAAGCCTGCTCCAATGCCTCGGCGTTCCGGTTCATCAAGTCAATATACGTTGTATGATTGATGTATTCCTCCATTGTAACATTATGACAAGAATGGAAACGCAGAGTTTTTGCGCCCGTACTCTCCGCTATCGTTTCTGCGACCTTGCCGTTTGACATCTCTATATAAAATACAACGGGAATATTCTCTGCTTTTACTTTTTCTATAAGAAAAGCAACTGTGCCGGCACTCGGCTCGCTCTGCTCTGCACACCCCGGAAAGGCCGCATAATATTCAAGTCCGAACTCCTCCGTAAAATATCTGAACGGGAATCTGTCTCCGAATACAACAGTTTTTCTGTTTCCGTCTGCAACTATGCGTGTAAAAGTATTTTTGAGCGCAGAAAGCTCTGCTAAATATTTTTCGCAGTTTGCGGTATAAACAGAGCTGTTCTGCTCGTCAATATCGCACAGCACATCTGCAATTGTCTGCGTTATCTTCTGAGCGTTGCCGATAGATGTCCAGACGTGCTCGTCATATTCTATCTCGCCCGACTCTGCATCGTCACCGCTTTCTTCGTCCTCATCGTTTTCCATTCCCTCGACTATCTCTTCTTCTACAATGTCTGTTATCTGCATCATATTTATTACCTTAACAGACTTATTATCAAGTGAGGAAAGAATATCCTCTGCCCATGATTCGGACTCGCCTCCCGTATAAATAAATACATCACAGCTTTGTATTTTTATTATATCCTGCGGAGTAGGCTCGTAAGTATGACTTTCCTCTCCCGGTCCCAAAAGCATTGTCACGTCTGCAAGCTCTCCTGCGATCTCTCTTGTAAAATCATACGGCGGAAAAATAGTTGTTACAACGCTTATTCTGTCGTCTTTTTTGCTTACTGTCACCGGTGTATCATCGGTTTCTTTTTCCTCGAGAAATTCGCACCCGAACATACAGCATAAAAGCGATATACAAATGACAAACGCAAATATCTTTGTTAACTTCTTCATATACGATTACCTCTTTTTATTCAAGTACTATTTATTATAATTCAACGCTGTTTTGTTTTCAATATATGTAATATTTTTCTTTCACTAACAACAAAAAAGAACCGCCGAAGCGGTCCTTTTTTGGGTCTAACATCTAACATCAAAATTACAAGGAATAAGCAAATTTAAATTATTTAACTGCTGCAGCTCCTGTGTCGCCAAGCAAGTTAAATCTGAAGAGCTTGCTCTCATCATCGGGATTTTCTGCAAGGATCTTTGCAGAAATGATCTTACCGCCCTCGATAAGCTGTGTCAAGCCGATAAGCTGGCAGAGCTTACTCTTAAGGTTGAGCTTGTCGCCCTCCTCTGTTACCAAGTATACATTACCTTCGCAAGTGTCAAGCACGGCAAGGAATGCAGTAACATCAATGTCATGTAATTCAAGATATGGTGTCATAAATATTCCTCCTTCTAAAATTCGTGCCTACTTTGATTTTCTTCTCATTTCGGAAATACTGCAGGTTTGGAATTTTTTCATTCCCTTGACCTGTGATTTAATTATATCACATTTTACGTAAATGTCAACAAAAATATTAAATTTCATTTGTGCAATCGGCATAAGCAGCTGTCAATCCCGTTGAATTTTCAATGATTTTTTTGTACAACATATCTATAATATTTGTGTTTTAGAAAAATTTGGTTACAAAAATCAAGACAGTTTTTATTTATAAAATCAAAAAGATATTTCAAAAAATTTACGGTTTTGTCACTTTTGCCGTTTTTGATTTTTACGTTTTTTCGCTTAAAAAAAGCTGTTATAATTCCATTCGCAAATTATAACAGCCTTTTCACCGTCGTTAGACGGTCATTATTCTATATTTGTTGAACAAACTGCACTTTAGCCTGTAATTTTTCCGTCTTTAATATATATTCTCCTCTGTGCCAGAGCCGCAATATTTTCATCATGTGTAATAATAACAAGCGTTCTGCCACGGCGGTTAAGCTCTGTTAGTATTTCAAGGACGATCTTACCCGAGCGAGAATCAAGACTGCCTGTAGGTTCGTCTGCCAATATCACAGGCGGATCGCTTGCAATAGCCCTTGCGATTGCAACTCGCTGCTGCTGACCGCCCGACAATTCGTAAGGCTTATGGTCAAGTCTGTTTTCAAGCCCTACAAGCTTTAACGCACGCTTTGCGGCAAGCTGTCTTTCATGATAAGGTACACCTCTGTATATAAGGGGGAGCTGTACATTCTCCATAGCTGTGAGAGCGTGTATAAGATTAAACCCCTGAAAGATAAAGCCTATCCTTCTGTTGCGTATAAATGCACGTTTTTTATCGGTTGTTTTCATTATATTGACATCGCCCAGGGTATAGCTGCCCGAATCGGGAACATCTAAACAGCCTATTATATTCATAAGCGTAGATTTGCCCGAACCGCTGCTGCCCGTAATTGCGGCAAACTCGCCGCCGTTTATCACAAGAGATATATTCTTCAGTACATGAAGATTTCCGTTTTTTCCTTTATAGTATTTTTCAATATTGCTTAGTTCAATTAAATGTTTCATTACTGCACCTCTTTTTTTATTATTATTATCGACAATTCCAAAAATATAATGTATAATAAGGAAAGCAATAAAGAATTTTTTCTTGATCAGGAGGATAATATGCTAAGCGAAAAATGGAGCCGCTTAAAAAGCGGAACAGACATAAGAGGTGTAGCGTCTGAGGGAGTACCCGGCGAAACGGTAAACCTGACAACAGACGTATGCACTGCTATTACAAACGCATTTATTATCTGGCTTTGTGATAAGACAGAAAAAAATGCAAACGAACTTACTGTTTCGGTAGGCAGAGATTCAAGAATTTCCGGTCCGTCAATTGCACAGGCTGTAATTAAGGCTTTGTCGAACGCAGGAGTTAATGTTCTCAACTGCGGTCTTGCCTCTACGCCGTCTATGTTTATGACAACAATTGACGCAGACTGTGACGGCGCAGTACAAATCACCGCAAGTCACCACCCGTTCAACAGAAACGGCTTGAAATTCTTTACTCGTGACGGCGGTCTGGAGAGCGAAGATATTACTTCACTTCTCACACTTGCACAAGAGGGCAGAACACCCGAAAACTCGACAAACGGCAAAGTACAGGATATTGATTTCATGACAGACTATTCCGCCCGTTTGCGTGATATTATCAAAAAGGGTGTAAATGCCGCCGACTACGATCACCCACTCAAAGGCTTTAAGATCGTTGTTGACGCAGGCAACGGCGCAGGCGGTTTTTATGCAGACAAGGTTCTCTCCCCTCTCGGCGCTGATACAAACGGAAGCCGTTACTTAGAACCCGACGGAATGTTCCCGAACCATGTGCCCAACCCCGAAAACGCAGAGGCTATGAAGTCTATTTGCGAGGCAGTGCTTGAAAGTCATGCCGATCTTGGTGTAATATTCGACACAGACGTTGACAGA
>JAFOMO010000142.1 GCA_017418905.1 Clostridia bacterium
AAGTATATTTATGTCATACCCACAAATAATAGATAAGGAAGTGATTTAATGAAACGACTTATAATAATAACTCTCGCAGTTTTAACTATAAACCTTGCCGTTAACAAGGGCTTTGCTAAAGCGGAAACAGAAGAAGCTCTGTCTGCAAACAGAGTTTATATAATCAAAGAATACAACGGGCGCATTGCCTGCTTTGAACAATACGCAAGCACTCCTTTTATCGTTACCGATATAAAGGTGCTCGATCTGCCGCCGCTTGACAGAAAAATGCTCTCTCAGGGTGTTGAAGTAAACGGCGCAAAAGAAATGTCGAGGGCACTTGAGGACTTCGGTTAAAGTGGAATTTTGAAAGTTGAAAGTGGAATTATTGCATGCAGGACTTTTTGAACAGTTCCTTAGGAACTGTGAAGAAATAACTTTTCATTTCTGCTTTCAACTTTCGGCGCAGTACAGGTTTGTTTCCCACGAAGGGTAGTATTTATGGTGACGGAGATATATTTTGTATGACGGACAGAGCGAGTGTATAAAAAGAGGCAGAGTGAATATATCGCCTGCTCTGTGATATGCCGATACTGCAAGCTTCGGACGGCACTCCTCTATTATCCTTTTACAGCCCGATAATGTCTCATACTCTGCGCCTTCAACGTCCATTTTGATATATGTAGCCGCTGTGCATACGTTATCAACAGACTGCGCTTGTACCGTAAAGCCGTCGTTATTATAGCTCGACATTCTGCCGCCCTTGCCGCTGAACGTCTTTTCACAAGCACAGCTCCACGACGCATAAGGGTATAATGTACAGTTCGGCAATGACCCGACATTCTTTTGAAGCTTTTTCATATTCTTAACGTCGGGTTCAAACGCCGTTATACTCTCATAGCCGTTTGTAAGGCTTAAAAACTCCTTTATCGTATCGCCGTCATATGCGCCTAAATCGACATACTGCTCGTTACATTTAAGCTTCAGGATATTTGAAAATACCTCTGCCCTGTCTGTTTCACATTCTTTGAGCAGCAACGGGTCACCCGTCAAGCGAAAGTTTATTACACCTACAAATGCTTTCTTTGACTGCTCGTCTGCAAGCAGGTCATAAGCCTTTTCTATGCTGTCGATATTGGCGCACAAAAAGTCATAATCAAACAGCCCTGCGCCGAACAGCGGAACATCGGGAATAAGCAGAGTATATCTTTTAGCTATGTTATATATTCTGTCTATCAGCTCATCTTGAAATACCGCAAACGCAAGCAAGATAACAGCGTCTTTGTACTGCTCTGTAATCTGTGAGTATGTTTTTACCTTATACCCTCTGAAGCTGTGACCCCGCACAAATTCATCGCTTGCAAAAATATCTGTTATCTTTATGCGCCTGCTTTCGCAAATATCCATAATTTTATCTGCACCGTTGCCCATACCGTAAATTATTATGGGACGGCTTTCTCTTTCAAGTCTTTCAAACAGCGTGTTTTCACGGCTCGCAAATTTATTCAGCACATTTATACCTCATTTTCAATTCAGACTGTGCAAAAAGTAGTGTTCTTCTATGTCAAGCCTTACTGCGCCGCCTTGGAGCGGCGGGGTGACTTTTGTTCAAAATCGTACTTAGGGGCATTTTCTGCCAAAATGCCCCTCTTTCAAAAACAGTCCGCAGGACTGTTTTTGAAATTCACCCCTAAAAGGGGCGGGCAAACGCCCGCAGACATTAACGCAGTTATACATATATAAAACAGTAATTCTTTGCTCGCGAGCTAAATAGTATCGGTTTTTTTGTGTGCAAACGCGATTTTGTCAGCGGCGACTCGCCGCCAAGCCTTTTGAAAAAGGCTTGACCGAAAACTTATTAGTTGGTTTTTGCACAGTCTGCATTTTCAATTTTCAATTTAAACGCAGTGCAGGTATTCCCCTTGTGAGAACACCTGCAATTATTACCTTCCGTTTTAGCTTTTTAAGCTTTCAAGCTGCCGTGTGCCGCTTGCTTGCAGTGCCGCCCCCGTTCCTTTGCGGCTTACTGCACTAATTTTCATATACCAAAAATTTTATTTAAAAACATCTGCAAATTCTTCATCTATCTTATCTTGAATCTGTGCAGATAAAAAAGCCATTACCATGATCTGCAATGTCCTTTGAAGCTTTACCTTCCCTACACTATCTATATCGGGAATATGCGACACCTGCTCGCTAACCATAGCACTTATTACGTCAAAGCTGTGCGTACTTGACTTGTCGCATAAATATACCGCCTTGCAAAACTCATTGAATAATACCTCGTCGCTTACCACATCATCAGAAGTATCTTCTACATCACCGTTTATATACGCCATCAAATTTATTACATTCTCAATTTTCATAGACCTTCTTATACTATTGATAAGCATTATTCTTACAATCTGGCGTTGTCCGTACCTTTTATTTATCGGCGACGGCACCCATCCGCGCTTTACCCAATTCTGAATGGTGGAGGTTTCGAGTCCGGTAAGCTCTCTCACCTGTGAAAGCGTTATGCCGTTGGTAAATGCAAAAAACGGTTTTATCACATCAAATGCACATGAATTTTTATCACTGTCAAATTTCATTACCGTTCCGGGTATATATTGTATCATTGTCGCACCTCTGCTATTGAAGATACTCCGATTATACCACACGTTCAAATGATAGTCAAGAAAGCTGTGCGCATACAGCTAAAAAACGGTAATTTATACAAAATCCGATCACAACCTAAACACAATTTGCAGTGATAAAGAGATTATATATAAATCTCACGCTTCAAAAAGAACAATTGCAGATCACTTGTAGGTTCATCTGTCATTGTCATCCCTCCTTTTGTTACTATGATATGATTATATCACACGTTCATATGACTGTCAATAGTGTTCGAGAGAAAATTTTAAATATATTTTTTGTACAAGTTCCCCAAACAAGCTGTTTTCTATAATATGTATTAAAGCCGACAAACAAAAACCACGGTTTTTGCGGCAACTAAAAATTTTAAGGAGGCACATTTTTATGTGTAATGCATTTGGTAACAACAGCTGTACTTGGATCATTCTTTTGGTAATTATTCTCATCGTTTGCAACGGCAACGGCGGCTGTGGCTGCGGCAACGAGGGCGGCTGCGGCTGCAACAACGGCTGCGGGTGCGGCTGAGTTTAAAAGCTGAATGTTGAAAATGGAATTTAATTAAAAGCGGAAAGTTGAAATAAGGAATAACAAAAACTCCACACTCCACACTGAACAAAAAAAGCGGCTCTCTCCACACCGATACAGTGCAGGGAGTGCCGCTTGTTTTTGTATTATAAAGTTTATAAAGTTTTCAAGAGTTCTGTTATCTTTTCAAAATGCATAGAGTGTGACGCTTTTACAAGGATAGTGTCATTCTTGTGCAGGATCGTATCTATTTCTTCGAGTATCTGTTCAAGCGTATCGAAATGATGCACTTCAACTGATGACGCACATTCGCCTATTGTTTTTGCAAGCTGTCCGACAGTTATCAATACATCTACGGGGCGATCGTTTATATAAAAGCCAACTTCTCCGTGAAGCATTACTTCTTTATTGCCAAGCTCCTTCATATCGCCGAGAATTGCGACTTTTCTCTCGCCGTTCATACTTACAAGAGAATCTATCGCCGCTTTTACCGAGGCAGGGTTTGCATTATAGCAGTCGTCTATTATCTTAAACGACTGAGTTGTGATAACGCTTGCACGACTGCCGACTGTTTTATACGAGGCAATGCCTTTGACAATATCTTCGTCCTTCATATTCATTGCTCTGCCGACTGCCGCCGCCGCAAGTGCGTTTGTTACCATATAACTGCCGATAGCATTAATTAAAGCGTTTATCTTTTTGCCCTCAAAGCACATTGTAAAGCTTACGCCGTTTTCGCCGTTTGCGGTAATATTTTCTGCATAGAAATCGTTGTCGGTATTAAGTCCGAAACGGAAATCAGCCTCACTCAAAGCCGAAAGCTTATCATCATCACCGTTTACTATAATAAAGCTGTCGTCCTCTTTGTATTCAAGCATTTCTGTTTTTGCCCTGAACACGCCGTCACGGTCAATAAGGTTTTCGAGGTGACAATTTCCGATATTCGTAAACACGCAGACTGTCGGGCGAACCATTTTACTTAGTCTTGTCATTTCTCCGAAATGGTTTATACCCATTTCTACAACGGCTATTTCTGTATCTTCGGGCATTGCAAGAAGTGTGAGAGGTACTCCCAGTTCATTGTTGAAGTTGCCCTTTGTCTTGTGTACAACAAAATTCTGCTCCAGAACAGAGGCTATTACCTCTTTTGTGCTTGTTTTGCCGACACTGCCTGTAATGCCTACTACCTCGATATTTTCAAACAGACTGCGGTAATACTCGGCAACATCTTTTATTGCCTGTGCCGTGGAGCGTACAAGTATTACAGGCTTATCGGCAGATATTACCTGCTCGCTGAGTGCGCAGACCGCACCCTGTTCAAAGGCTTTTTCTATATATTTGTGACCGTCTGTTCTCTCGCCCTTTATTGCTACAAATAATGTGCCCTTAGCTGCCTGTCTGCTGTCGATAGTAACATTTTCTATTGTATTATTCAGATACTTGCTGTCGCCCAGAAAGTCGCCGTTACAAGCGGCGGCAATTTCACGCAGGGTAATTTCTTTCATCATACTTAAAGTCCTCCGAAAATCAGGCATTATACTTTTTGAGCGAAATATTCACGATCATATCGCACAGCTCGTCATACTCAATACCCATAGCCTTTGCCTCCTGCGGAATAAGGCTTGCGCTTGTCATACCGGGCAGTGTATTTGCCTCTAAAGCGTATGTATCGCCGTTGTTATCGAGCAGAAAATCTATTCTGCCGTATGCGTCAAGCTGTAATGCATTGTAAGCCTTAACAGCCTCAGCCTGCAAACGCTTTGTTGTATCCTCGTCAAGCACAGCAGGACATACCTCTTCTGTTTTGCCTGCCTGATATTTATTCACATAATCGTAAAAGCCCTCTTTTGGTATTATCTCAATAATAGGCAGTGCTTTTCCGTCTATAACGCCGATAGAGAACTCTCTGCCCTTTACATACTGCTCAACAAGCACCTCTGTTTCAAACTCGAAAGCGTCTTTCATTGCTTTGTCGAAATCCGCTTTATTTTCAACCATAGATACACCGACACTGCTGCCGCCCGAACACGGCTTTACAACACACGGGAAGTAATCCCACTGTGCGCACTTACCGTTCTGCATATCCTCTGTTTTATAACATTCACCCTTCGGAGTTCCTATGCCGTGATGTAAAAAGATACTCTTTGTTATACCCTTATTCATAGCAACTGCGCTTCCAAGATAACCGCTGCCGGTATATTTTATGTCGAGCAGATCAAACGTTGCCTGAAGCTTGCCGTTTTCGCCGTTATCACCGTGAAGAGCCAGAAAACAAATATCGGCACAGCGGCAGATCTCTTCAACGTGTTCGCCTAAAAATCTGTTTGTCTTGTCACGTCTTTGAGCCTTTACAGCTTTAAGATCGGGTATTCTCTCACGAACACCGAGATTTTCCGTAAAATCATAACCGTTCTCAAAAAGTGCGGCAACGTCGCACTCGTCTTGCTCATAGCCCATAAACACATCAAGTAAAACTACCTTATGACCTCTTCTGCGCAAAGCACCTGCAACCATAGTACCGGATGTAATGGAAACATCTCTTTCGGTGCTGAGTCCGCCTGCAAGAACAACTATATTCATAATCAATTAACCTCCGTAATAAGCCTTTAATGCACACTGCACATTGATTTATATTGTACTATTTTTCCGCAAATGATACAATAGAAAAATCGCTGTATGTTTCAACAAAATACAGATTATTTTTGTTTTCTTCGTCTGCATACCTAAGGCTTGTATTGTTTTTCAGACTTGAATAACTGCCGTCATACCTAAGAACAGCGTCCGTATTTTTCGGTATTGATACATCTGCCTGAGTTTTTGAAAGATCAAGCTGCAAATTTCCGCTGATGTTTGAAAAGTCCAATGCCACACGGCTGAAATCGGAGTTTAAGTTAAAACTGCCGTTTATACCGAAAATATTCAAAGCAGAGCTTGACGCAGACGCTGTGGTATAAACCGCACTCGATCCATTCAGCGTGATCTGTGAAGATACTGCATTTATAAGAACACTTTCTTCAGATGTTATTCTCTCTATATCCGCCTTTGAATCGTTAAGTTTGACAGATACGTTTTCTGCGGTAATATTTCTTGCTGTCACTGATGAATTTACAAAATTCATCTCAAAGTTCATCGCACTTTCGGGCGACTCCAATATATAGACGCAGTTTTCACCGTTGAGAGTATAACCGCCCTTGAAAGAATCGGGAATATTTATCGTAACGCTTATATCGCCGTTATATTGGGTATTGTCGTCTTTAAACTCGTTTTGTACAAACAAAGTACCGCCCTTGACTGCCGTATGAACAGCGGTCTTTTTGTTAAGCTCACTCGGATAATCGTAAGAAATAATAAGCTTGTCGCTCCCCTCGACCTCTCTGAGTTCTGCATTACAGCCCTGCAAATACAATTCTATCGTATTAAATTCGTTTAGCTGATACACCACATAATCATCATCTGTGATTTCTTTAAATGAAGAAATATCGGTGCGCTGAGGAAGCTCTGCCTGAATATCAGATTGCCCGACATTCACAAGCTTTGCAAAATGGTCATATATTTCACCGTAATTTACGCTGTCTTTTTTTACCGAAAGAGTGCCTGCCGTAAGAAGTACAAACGAAACGGCAAGGGCTACGGCAAACAGCCTGAATGCTTTTTTCATTTGTCATCTACCTCGTTTTCAAGCACTTTTTTCATAAACCTCGGAAACGCTCCCACGGCAAGTGCGGTAAATTTTGAAAGAGCAATGCACAACATCACAAAAGCAAAAGTAAGCGCTATCAAGCCCAGACCTATTATGATAAAACCCGGACTAAATGACAACAGCGTAAATGAAAACACACCGCCTGCAAGAGATACTATACATACTGCTGCGGCGATAAGCGCAAGCGCAACACAAACAACCGCAGTAAGCGGAACGGTAACTGCGCCCACGGGCAGCAGCAAAATAAATTTCGCAATACTGCCTGCTGTTTTCCTGCTTTTTCCTTTTTGCGGCATTATACCGTCAAGCGGTATCGGATCACCGCTTATATACCTTTTAGCTATTAGTCCGGGACTGCCCAGCGCATTTATTATTTCGCTTTCTTCAACACCGTTTTCGAGCTGTTCATCAAAATATCTTTCATAATCGTTTGTTATGTTATACTTATCTTCATCGGGCATACCGTCAAGAGCAGACATCAATTCTAACATAAACTGTGACCGAGTAATAAAAGATAATCCCTCATTTTCAAAGTATCTCCGTTTGGTATAATAAAGTC
>JAFOMO010000143.1 GCA_017418905.1 Clostridia bacterium
ACAGTTTATGATCGAACCGTCCTCAATGCTGTCGAGCGTTACTGTGGCAGGTCTTGATTTCTGAGCTTTGTCCCAGGCTGCCGACATATCATAGCCCTTGACAGTGAAAACCTCGCCTACATTTTTGCTGTTAAAGGTAACGGGTATCTGTACCATTCGTGTTTCGCCCCATTGGCCGCCTACTCCAACGAAAGCGGTAATACCCATAATAAATGTATGACCCTCTATCAAACCGGTGAGCTGGGACTGTTCGTTCAGACGCTGAGGGTGCTGTTCGTCTGCAACGGCAATGTCAACATTCAGATAATTTCTTCTGTGGTCTGCATAATATCCCCAGCCGGGAAAATCTTCTGTTGCAACATTAAGAGGATACTTCATACTTGTGAACATATTGCTTGCATATCTTGCGTCAGTATCGGTCATAAATGTTTCTGTGTCTGTTGACGCAGGGTTTGTTTTATACTTTGTAACGTGGTCGGAGTCCGCCTCTTCAAGCACCTCGGTAGGACCGGGCAAATAACGAGGATAACCGCGAGCACCGTCATAAGCATAATGCATATAAGCCTCGCCTGTTACCGGTGATACGGGATAAAGCTCCATTTCTTTGGGGCTTTCTGTGTCAGTAACCGTAGAGCTTACGGGTTTATACTCACTGTCTGTATCAAGAAAATAAACATCATCAAGAGTTGTATTCTCGGGAAGCTGCACAGCATCGGGGTCATATGTTATATTACCGTTGTCGTCCCACATCATTTCGGGGAGAGCAGGTCTGTACTGTCCGTTTTCGAGGTAATACCACTCTTGCCTTGCTACCGTAGGCAGTGGCTGTTGTGCGTCCCATGAAACGGTAAAGTTTGCAACGGCATTTGTACCGAAGCTATCGCAGGCATATGTGCCGTTATAGCGCACCAACACATTCTGCGGCATAAAAGAGTTTGTAAGAATAAACCAGTTCGGCGGATCGTAGCTGCCTGCCTGAGCAGGTATTCCCACCGATAACAGCAATGCAGATGAAAGCAGTACAGCTGTTAATTTTTTTAAAGTCTTTTTCATTTTATTGACCCCCTAAAAAAATAATTGTGAAATAATTACACATATTATGTCCGTTTTTTTGCCGATTTGCAACAAAAAGTTAAGAGCAATTATATCATATTATGTATTCATTTTCAACACTTTTGGAATAAGCGGTATTAAAACGGGAATAAGCGGTACTTTATACTGCTCCCTGATTTTAAAAAATACCGCACCCGGAAAATATCCGAATACGGTATATCTTACTTATGCTTTTCTTTGAAAATTTTGTTTAATTCTTTTACCTGCGCTTTGTATATCAGATTAATTATAACGCATACGATAAATTGTGATACAAACAAAATGCCTGTCATTATCAATATATCGTTCAAGGTAGTTACCCAGCACAATGTATAAGCAATGGGAATAAATGCGGCTGTAATTATCAGATAGTGCGCAAAAGACGCTGCGGCAAGATTCCAGAATTTACTGTCTATCTCGTAAAATATCGTGCCTGCCATAGCAACTGCGCCGAACAGTCCCGATAAAAGAAACTGCAAAATAAAAGCCTTTTGTTCGCTGCCTGCTTTGAGTACAAGATCATACGAAAAAAGAACTGTACTGCCCTCAGAAAGGCTGCTTGTAAGAATACAGATAATATTTCCTGCCGCTGCTCCGATAAAAAAGCCCGATATTATCCTGCGTATTATCTTCTTTATCATAAATTTTCTTCCTTTTCCCCCAACAAATGTTTTCTGATGATCGGAATATATCTTCTTGAAGCCCACACCTGTGTACCTGTACAAAGATCTATCCGCAAAGTACCGCCTACTGTAAAATCAAATTTGACGATCTTATCTGTATTGATTATCTCATACCTTGAAATTTTGAGAAAACGTTCTCTGCTCAGGGTCTGTTCGATATTTTTAAGCGACTGTTTTGCGGTATAAAGTCCGTTCCCGGCAGTTATCTGCACATACTTTCCTTTTGCGGCTATAATAAGAATATCATTCTCGGTCAAAAAGCAGTTTACGCCGTTACTGTCCGACACGCATATTTTTTTATTTACCAACTGATTTATCTTTTCCGCAAGGGCTTTTGTTTCATCATTTTTATACGGCGACCGTATAATTATCTCTGTACCGCTGAGTGTGGGATCGTATTCACAGCGGACGTTTATATTCTCATTTTGTGCATATGTATCTGATCGTGACTGCGATTCCATAATTCACCGCCTTATTTTTCTTATGCTGTAATTATACGTCACAACTTAGTTTAAGTCAACCTGTTATATATAATAATAGTTATTGTTATAATTATCATTATTTTTTTGTATAACTTTTCTCTTTACTTCACTAATGCAGTATGTTAAAATTATAAAGTATGCAATTTTGCTTATCAAGTATAATAAAGGAGAAAATTTATGAAAAAGTTATTTGCAATTGCTGTTTCGGCAGCTATGCTCTTGTCTTTTGCAGCAGGCTGTAATACCACATCGACAAGCACAAACACAAGCTCGTCATCCGATAAGAAGGCTGCCGCTACATCAGACGAACCGAAAACAGACAGAAATACCTTTACAGTAGGCTTTGACGCTGAGTTTCCGCCCTACGGTTATCAGGACGACAACGGCGAGTATGTAGGCTTTGACCTTGATCTTGCCGCTGAGGTCTGCAAGCGCAACGGCTGGGAGCTTATCAAAAAGCCTATCGACTGGGATTCAAAAGACCTTGAACTCGGTTCGGGTACGATAGACTGTATCTGGAACGGCTTTACGATCAACGGCAGAGAGGACGCTTATACCTGGACTGAGGCTTATGTTGACAATTCACAGGTTTTTGTTGTTGCGGCTGATTCGGGCATAAAAACAAAGGCAGACCTTGAAGGCAAAACAGTTGCCGTTCAGGCAGACTCTTCTGCATTGGCAGCTCTCACAGACGAAGAGGACAATGACGAAAATCTTGCCCTTGCCGATACATTTGCAGAGCTTATAGAAGTACCCGATTACAACACGGCATTTATGAACCTTGAGGCAGGCGCAGTTGACGCTATCGCTATGGATATAGGCGTTGCCAATTATCAGCTTTCATCAAGAGGCGACAAGTATGTTATTCTTGACGAGGTACTCTCCGCAGAGGAGTACGGCGTTGGCTTTAAGCTCGGAAATACCGAGCTTCGAGATACAGTACAGAAAACTCTCAATGAAATGGCTGAGGACGGCACGTTTATGAAGATCGCTGAAAAGTGGGAGCTTCAGGACAGCGTAAAGCTCGGTAAATAATATAATACGATAAGATCAAATACATCAAGGCAGGATCACAAAAAGGTTCTGCCTTCTTTTTAAGCAGTATATATAAGGGTAGAATACTATGACAATACAAAACATAATTTCACAGTTGGGCGAGGGTATGCTCAAAACCTGCCTGCTGTTTTTCAGTACGCTTGTTATCTCTTTGCCGCTGGGACTTATAATATCATTTGGCAGAATGTCGAAATGGACACCTTTCGGCGGTAAATTCAAGCCTGTAAATATGCTTGCGAGAATATACATATCAATTATGAGGGGGACGCCTCTTATGCTTCAGATAATGGTAGTATATTTCGGACCGTATTATCTTTTTGGTATAAAGATCTCGTCATCATATCAGATATATGCCGCAATAATCGCTTTTGCAATAAACTATGCCGCATATTTTGCCGAAATTTACAGAGGCGGTATAGAATCAATTTCACAAGGGCAGTATGAGGCGGCTCATATACTCGGCTTTACAAAAGCTCAGACCTTTTTCAAAATAATACTTCCGCAGGTAATGAAAAGAATTTTGCCCTCTGTCACAAACGAGGTAATAACGCTTGTTAAGGATACGTCACTTGCATTTGTTATTGCTTATGCCGAAATGTTTACAATGGCAAAAAGAATTGCCGCAAAAGAAACTTCAATGATACCGTTTGTTGCTGCAGGTATTTTTTATTACATATTCAATCTTATAGTTGCTTTAGTGATGAACGGCATAGAAAAGAAAATGTCTTACTACAAATAAGGGGGTGTGCTTATGAAAATGATAGAGGCAAACAATCTGAAAAAATCATTTGGAGATAATGAGGTGCTGAAAAACATTTCTCTTGAAGTTGATAAGGGTGATGTTTTAGCAATAATAGGACCGTCGGGTTCGGGCAAAAGCACACTTCTTCGCTGTATAACACAGCTTGAAACGGTTGACAGCGGCGAGATAATAATTTGCGGCGATACGCTTGTAAAGAACAACGATCAGGGCAAGGCAGTGTATGCCTCAAAAAAGGATAAGGCTAAAATATCGCGTCATTACGGGCTTGTATTTCAGAATTTCAATTTGTTTCCGCACTTTTCCGTAATGAGGAATATTACGGAGGCACAGCGTGTTGTTCTCGGCAAAAGCAAGCAGGACTCACAAGAAACTGCAATGGAGCTTCTGAAAAAAATGGGACTTGAAGGCAAAGAGAACGCATACCCCTGCGAGCTTTCGGGCGGACAGCAGCAGAGAGTTTCAATTGCAAGAGCACTTGCGTTAAGCCCCGATATACTTCTGTTTGACGAACCGACATCTGCGCTTGACCCCGAATTAACCGGCGAGATATTAAAGGTAATGCGAGAGCTTGCAGCCGAGAAAATGACAATGGTAGTTGTAACGCATGAAATGCTGTTTGCAAAAAATGTTGCCGATAAGGTAATATTTATGGATAAGGGCTATATTATCGAAAACGGCACTCCCGACGAGGTGTTCAACAAAACACAGAATGAGCGAACAAAGGCGTTCTTGAGCCGTTATTATAGTGGGGAGTAATTATATAATCAAGAAATACTCTTTGTGCGGTTTTCAGTAGTAATAACCGATCAAACAAAAACCCTCTGTCGCAATTTTGCCGACAGAGGGAAATTTTTATTGTGTATATATTATTTTTCGATCGGTAATACCGTCAAGTTTATGGAACATCTTAAAATATACATAGCGTCTTTTGCGGTAACTTTACCGTCAAGATCAACATCGGCTGCTTTAAGCTGTTCATCGTTAAGCTGTGCAAGCTTAATGGCATGACGCTGTACACTCATTGAATCCTTTGCAGATACTTTTCCGTCGCCGTTAACATCACCGTACAAAATATCATCTTCTGTGTCCGTTTCTGTATCGGTTTCAGTGTCAGTGTCCGTTTCTGTATCGGTTTCTGTATCGGTTTCAGTGTCAGTATCTGTTTCAGAATCCGAATAGTCGATCTGTGAATTATAATGAATTGTGGCGTTCAATAAGCTTTCGTTTTCTTCCTTTACAGTAATATTTGCCCAATCTTCTTCACTGCCTTCGTAGTAAACCTCGGAAAGAGCCGTACATGAATGGAAAGCTGATTTTTCAATAGATGTAACACTCTTGGGCATGTTTACGACTTTAAGATTTGTGCATTTGTTGAAAGCGCTGCTTTCGATTATTTCTACCGTATTCGGAATAGTTATTTCGGTTAAGCCTGTGCAGGATTCAAAAAGGTGCGTAGGTATTTTTGTAATACCGTCACCAAATGTTACCTTTTTCAAAGCGGAGCAATTGGCAAAAGGTGCATTTCCCAAAGAATACCGATCGTAACCGATATTTACAAGAGTTGTAGGAATAAATACCTCAGTAAGAGCAGTACAGCCTGAGAAAGCCTTTTTTTCAATAGTTGACAAGCCCTCGGGGAATACTGCGGTTTTGAGTGCAGTACAATTTTCAAAGGCAGACTCTCCGATAGAAGTAAGCGATTCGGGGAAGTTGATTTGTGAAAGAGATGTACAGCCGTTAAATGCATCATGATTTATTGCCGTAAGTGTATTCGGCAGATCTAAGACTTTAAGACTTGTGCAGCTGTTGAAAGCATTACTTTCAATAGTTACAAGTTCCTTGGAGAAATTAACGGTTTTGAGATTTGTGCATCCGCGGAAAGCGCTGTCTTCAATAATATCAACCGTATCGGGAACAGTTATCTCCGATAAACCTGTGCAGCTTTCAAAAAGGTGTGTAGGTATTTTTGTAATACCGTCACCAAATGTTACCTTTTTCAAAGCGGAGCAATTGGCAAAAGGTGCATTTCCCAAAGAAGACCGATAGTAACCGATATTTACAAGTGTTGTAGGAATAAATACCTCGGTAAGAGCAGTACAGCCTGAGAAAGCCTCTTTTTCAATAGTTGACAAGCCCTCGGGGAATACTGCGGTTTTGAGTGCAGTACAATTTTCAAAGGCAGACTCTCCGATAGAAGTAAGCGATTCGGGGAAATTTATCTGTGAAAGCGATGTACATTTATAAAAAGAACTGTAATTAATGTTTATCAAAGAATCCGGCAGCTTAACTGTTCTAAGATTGGTACAGCCGTAAAAAGCACAGTTTCCAATAATATCGACTGTATCGGGAACAGTTATCTCCGATAAACCTGTGCAGCTTTCAAAAAGATATGCGGGTATCTTTGTAATACCGTCACCAAATGTAACGGCTTTTAAAGCGGAACAGTTGGCAAAAGGAGCATATCCCGAAAAATATTCATTATAACCGATATTTACAAGTGTTGCCGGAATGTTTATC